>JAGQPO010000431.1 GCA_020426665.1 Planctomycetales bacterium | reverse complement strand
TCTCACTCATGTTGGCACAGAGGGCAATCGCTTCACTCGTGACCGCAGCGCCCAGGCCGTGGCCAATAAAATGCAGGGGGATCGTCCCGGTTGGGTTGGTTGGATCCACCAGTCCGAGATCGATAAGCTGAGTGAACAGAGCTTCGCCGGCGGCTTCCACCCAGCCGGTTCCAAGTCGGTTTGCTCCGCTGGCCCAATCAAACAACACGACAAGTGAGCCAGACTCGCCCGAAGTTCCCATTCCCGGGAGCACCGATGAAGCGGTATCGAATGATCCGACTAATTGTCCGTCGACGTCATAGTCAAGCAGCCAAGAGCTCGCGTCGAGTCCATTCTCAAGATCGCTACGAATTCGAATCGCCTGCGCGAGAGGCATCAGCGCATCGCCCGCCACCAGTTGTGAATCATTGCTCTGTTGCAGCATTTGCCAACCGTGCGTGATGACCGTGGCACTGGTCAGAGTATGTGGTGCAAGTTGGCTGGCGATCTCAGCAGTCGATGCAAGAAGAAAGCGGTTCTCCAACTCCTCGAGCTTTGCTTTGCGTCGGCGAGTGGTGGCGAATTGTCGCCTCCAAGACTCGGATTTTCGGACAGCGCCACCGAAATGTTTTTGACGTTTCATTCTTTCTAACTCCATGATGCGAAATACATCGCTTCTTGGCAGTTTCTTCACCCGGGATCCACATTTCTACGACGATTGCGGTGGGCAAGAATCAATGGTGAGTTTGCTTGGAGGTGCGGATGGCTCGATAGCGAAACGCGCCGCTAGGCGGCTCATCCAAAGGATCGCTATCCCCGCGACTCTCAAGGGCGCGACACCCGGTGTTTGTGTCGTGGCCCAACTTAAACGATGGGGCGCGGCCAGGCAATCATTCGTTCCGCATCACGATTTCGACCAGGCACCACGATTTGCCGAATCGATGAGAAGATTTCGTGATGTCCGCGCGGCTTGAATCGCACACATGAGATCGACGTTCGCCCGGAGTTTGCGAAGTTGTCGATCGCGATGTTGATAGCCAAGACTATGCGTGGTTCGGACTCACCTTGCGGCGATCAAGCGACGACCTGGATTTTAACCATGCATGCGATGGCGTAAGTAAACTCTCATCGCGTGGCCTGGATGCCGAGAAACCGCGGACAATCAACTGCTGACCGGCTCGTCTCTGGTCCGGTACAGAAACGCATCGGAGGTCAGCAGCGAGACGATCAGCGCCTTCATACTGCCGCCACTCTGTTTGTAGGCGTGGTGAGCTTCTCGAAGCACGGGTGCATCGTGAAGCGTTTCGTTTCGGCCCATCCAGAATCGAAAGGCATGACGAACGAAGACTTGTTCAACACGTTCGCTTTCGGCCAGCTTCTGAATCATTTCGAGGGCGTCGGCGACTTCGCCGTCCAGGGCGGGGTCGCCGGAATCGATGATTTCCCCAGTCGTGTCCACGGGTTGGTCGAGTTCCAGCGTTCGATACAGGCCTGCGTGGTTGTACATTTCAAAGGGCAGTCCCAGCGGGTCCATCTTTTGATGACACGTCCAGCAGTAATCTTCCCTGGTCACCCGCATGCGGTGGCGAAGTGTCTCTTTGGGCTCATCCGGAAGCATTGCATCGACCGTGATTGGCACATCGGGAATGCCACCACCAAGCAATCTTTCACGGATCCATCGCCCGCGTCGGATGGCGTGGTTATCCATCGCATCTGAATGAGAGACGAGCCAGCTGGGATGGGTCAGTAGACCAAGCCGTTGGCCCTTGGGTGCGGTGGCAAGAATGCGTTCGGGTTTCATGGATCCATTCCCGAAGCTACGCCGGCTCACACGAGCAAAAATCTCCGGCCCTGACAACTCTGCCTCTGCAACGTCATGATTGACATTCGATTGCCTGTTCTTGTTCTTACTCTTGGGTGGTTCCTTGCCCGGGTTTGCATTCTTCCACGCTTCAAGCTCGGCCGCCTCTTTCTCGGCGGCCAGGGCCGCGGCCTTTTTTTCTGCCGCAACCGAGGCAGCCCTCTCTTTCCCGCTGTGTTTCCGACCAAAATAAACGCTGTCGGCCTGGGTCGCCACAACCTTGTCTGTGGTTAGCATCTGCCGAAGCACATCCGAGTCTTCCTGCAAAATGAGTTCAATCAAGCGATCGGTGCTGGCCGTCGCGTCGAACATGGCGCGGTAGTGGGACTGCCCTCTGTTGCTCGCTCCGGTCTCGCCCAGTGCTTTCGAATCCTTGCAAATATAGCCGGCAAGATCGTAGTCAAAGTAGTCACGAAAGAAACGCAGGACACGTGGCTTTCGGATACTGTCATCATCCAGCATGCGTAGGACTTCTCGTCGGACATCTTCCCTGGTACGCATTCGCCCCTGGACAACAGCCTGCAGCAACGTTTCGTCGGGCCTGATGTATCGAAGCGCGTGATTGACCGCCAAGCCCAGCTCCCAGTCCTGCAACATGACCCGCCCGAATTCGTCCGGATCGCCGTTCTGGGCCAATTCTGGCCGAAAGAGCGCGTCGCGATCAAGGAAGATCGATGAAAGACCGAGCACGGCGCCATCTTTCTTGCCGAGTTTCTCAATCGATTCTTTGACGATCCCCAGATATGCGTCCGATTCTGCTTTGTTCGGAGGACGGAACGTCAGTGCCTCAAAAAGGTAGTCGACAGCGGCACGCACACGCTCATCGCTGGCGTCGCCTTCCTTCATCAAGTCATAGACAGGTGTCAGCGGCCGCAACACCTTGGTGCTATACACCAGACTTGTCGGCAGGCCGCGAAGGTCCCCCTTCATCTTGTCTGCGATCGACTTGGGATCGTCGGTGATCTGGTATGGTTGGGCGATACTTAGCGGACCGTCTGCCATGTAGCGAATGATGTCACTTGCAATCCCCAAAATCTGTGTCGCTTCGGCGCTATTGACGGTGTAGAAGTCTGGATAGTTTTCCAGCCCATGACTACGTGCCGACGACAGAACGGCGGGGACACTCTTGACCGAAGTAGCGTAGGCGACAGTACCACCCTGCCATTGGATGATGCGATCGGTACCGAAGTAGAGCTTCAGTTCACCGCCGTGGTTGGTGGGAACGGCGTCACCGTGGGTGCGGAGTCCCGGCTTTTCAGGGTCGAAGTCGGCTTCGGTATTGATCAGTTCGTTCAGACGTGTGATGTGTTCCTGGGGCGTCACGCGCCAAATTCGTGCGGGGGAGGATGGAGGGATGAGTCTGATGTCGTTGGGCAGCGAACCGAACAGCAGATCGTGATCAAGGAAATTGCCCTTGTTGGGGTCCAAGTGGGCGCGGAACCCGCCCTTGTCCCGCATCACACGCGTTAGTTCAGCGACGATCCCGTCCGAGAACTTCAAACGCTTTACAACCTCGGGTTGGTCTCCATCGACGGGCGGCATCTCCTTCAAGGTGACCTGCGCCCACACACTTCTCCAGGTACTGGCGTTGACTTCATCCACCGGTCCTAAGTCATGAAGCGAAAGATTTCCCTCGGGTTCTGTTTCACCATGACAATCGACACAGTGGTCGGCGAGAAACGATTTGGCAAACTGATCAAAGCCCTCCGTCATCGGCTGGCCGGGCGTGTAGGGCTCGCCACTGGCCTCCGGCAACAGGCTAAACGAGAGTGTGATTGCCAGAACGAATCTCAGCCTGTTCATACCAGTACTTCCTTGAGCGGGCCGGTACCGACGTCAAACTTTTTGGCCATCTTGTCGTCCATATTAAAGCGGTCGCAGTTCTGGCCGGCGGCGCGAAGCAGTGATGTGTAAAGCGCGTTAATCGGACGTTTGCCATCGAGTTGGGTGAAACATCCGGTTTTGAATGCACCGTCCAGATCTCCCAACAGCATCACGGGCCAGTTCGCACCGCTGGTGTGCTGCTTGTCCGCATTGTTGCTGGTGTAGACGATCAATGTGTTGTCCATCATCGTGCCACTTCCTTCGGGGACGCTTTCAAGCGATTCCATGATTTTCACCAACATCCGACTGTTGTATTGACGAATCTTGATCCAGATCGGATTGTCGGGTTGGTCCATGTGTCCTAGGTTGTGCCCTTGTTGTTCAATCCCTAGCCCCTTCCAGGCACCGAAGATTTCTCCTCTTCCCGAACCAATCGTGAGTGTATTGGTGATACCCGAAGATAGCGCAGAAATGCCAAGCTCCAGTAAGCAATCATGCCAGTCTGTTTCATATTGCGGGTTGGCATAACGTTCGTCCACTTGTGGAGCGAACTTGCGTAAGTGATCGGACACCGAATCGAGCCGCGCACGCAATTCCATGGCATCATGGAAGCCTTGAACGAATTGATCGTAGCGTTGACGGTCAGCGGCTGGTAATGCCTTGCCATTGGCGGCTGCCAGAACACCAATGCGATTCAATACTTCGGCTCGCGCTTCGTGTTGACGGCGAATGTCTCCGGTGGATATCCCGCCATACAGTAGTTGATAGAGATGATTGGGGTTCGAGTGCATGAAGATCGGTTGTCCGGGGCCGCTAGCAGAGAGCGTTGCGAGCGTTGGCTTGGTAGTCATGTTCTCGATGGAGTCCATGCCGATGCAGAGATGCG
>JAGQPO010000430.1 GCA_020426665.1 Planctomycetales bacterium | reverse complement strand
CCTACTTCCGTTACCCTCAACTTTTCACGATGGTGACGTTGATCGGATTGATCGCTCCATTGTTGGTGTCGTACGACCTGAGGACGAAAGCGTACCTGATGTATTTTTCGCGGCCTTTGACACCGTCTCAATACATTGTGGGAAAGTCTGGGGTGATATGGTTTTTACTTGCCGGGGTCGTCACTGTTCCCGCACTGATGCTGTACGGGATGGGAATCCTGTTGTCGACGGATCTGGGCGTGATCGCGCATACCTGGGACATTCCGATACGGATTCTGGCCGCATCAATCGTGTTGATGATCCCTACGACGACGTTGGCCGTCGTCTATTCTTCGCTGACCGCAGAGAGTCGCTATGCGACGTACTCGTGGTTCGCGACTTGGGTGATGGGATTTGTTGCGTATCAATTCTTGACGTTTACTCCCGCAGCAATGTCTGAAGAACGTCCTCCGAGACGTCGGGGGGCGGTCGACTGGGAGGCGATGGAAGTTGATTTGGATAAATGGCGATTGTTCTCGCCGTATCACACACTTGGTAAAGTCGAAGCGTGGGTGTTCGGTCTTGACTCCACAGCGTCAAGCGTTGTCCCATCTGTCGCGGTTTTGGCGGGGATCACGATCATTGGGTTCTGGATCGTCCGCCGTCGAATCATCGCGAGGTTAAGTGTTTAAGCGATGATTGAACTTTCGCACGTTACCAAAATGTACGGCAATGTCGTTGGTGTCAACGACTTGGATGTGTCTCTTGAATCGGCGGCATACGGATTGATCGGCCCCAACGGTTCTGGAAAGACGACTCTGATCAACTTACTGATTGGGCACTTTCGGCCAACGATCGGAACCGTTCGTGTGTTTGGAAAAACGCCGACCAGTCATCGCGGGATATTGCGAAAAATCGGTTTATGTCCCGCCTCGGACGTCTTGTATCCAAACGTATCGGCGCTGGAATGGGTCAAGTATCTGGTCCGGTTGCACGGGATGTCGCATCGCGAAAGTTTGGTGTCGGCCGAGACGGCGCTGGAAATTGTGGGCATGACCGATGCGATGCATCGACCGATGGGAACGTATTCGCTGGGGATGCGGCAACGTACAAAAATTGCCCAGGCGATCGCGCATGAACCCGACCTCCTTATTTTGGACGAACCCTACAACGGGCTGGATCCGGTGGGTCGCGCGGAGATGACGGCTGTTTTGAAATCATGGGTTGCCAAGGGGCGTGGACTGTTATTCGCCAGTCATGTGCTGCAGGAAATCGAGGCAGTGACTTCGGCGTTCCTGCTGATTCACGGGGGGCGATTGCTGGCATCAGGAAGCGCGTCGGATATCGAATCGATTTTGGTCGACACGCCCCAGCAGGTTGTCATCGTTGGCCCTGATGCGGCGCGTCTGGTGCATCGTCTGGCGGATGTACCCTGGGTTGATTCACTGTCGATGTCCGCCGGACGCACCGAATTAAAAGTTTCTCTGCGAGATCCTGCGGAGTTTTATCGTCAAGTCCCGAAGTGGATTCACAGTGATGGATTGTCGATCGAGCAATTGCGTGCGTCCGGCGGAAACTTGGAAACGGTTTTCGAGTCGTTACTAAAGCATCATCGCGGAGAAGTGACGTGAATCAACTTTTACTGCCGCTTGATGTGATGGTTTTCGAACTGCGACGTTCGTTGACAATCGGTCGAATCGCGATATGGATGATGTTGATCGCGTTTCCCCTAGGGATTGTGACGACGATCAGCATGGCGGCCAAATTAAAATTGGGCGAACGCTACACGGCCGAGCATTTGACCGAACCGTTCGGGATGGCGATGTACTTCTTGATTCCCGAAGTCAGTTGCTTGCTCGGGTTATTGCTGTGGGCGACGCCGGCGATCAGTACTGAGATCGAAGGTCAAACTTGGGTCTATTTGATGATGCGTCAATCGGGACGTGGAGTCGTCTTGATCGGAAAATACCTGACGGGCGTCGTCTGGACGCTTTCTGCTTCACTGATTGCCGTGGCACTTTGCTGCATCGTGGTCGGTCCCGATATCGGTTCGGAACTGTGGTGGGTTCTGACGAAGCTAGTCACCCTTTCGTGTTTCGTTCACGCAGCGTTATACTTGTCGATTGGTACGATTTTCTATCGACGAACAATGGTCGCTGCCGTGCTGTACACCGTGTTTGTTGAATATGTGGTGTCGTTTATCCCGGCACTGGTGAACAAGTTTACGATCAATTACCGATTGCGTGGCTTGCTTGCCGATTGGATGAAGTGGGACAACGCGAGAAGTCAAGCGGAACATATTTTTGGCAGCGAATCGGCATCGATGCACTTGATGATGCTGGCGCTGATGGTCGCGATTCTGTTGGGGATCGCTGTGTACCGAGTCCAGCGGACGGAGTACCCGACACAGCAAGAGGGTTAACTCTGGTCAGCCAAATGGCGTTGTCGGCGCCCGAGTCGGTAGGCGGCTAGAGCCCACATCATCGTCATCGGAACGGTCCATAAATTGAGGGTCGCGAACGAAAATCCGCCAACATGGCGAAGCGATCCAAACACTTGGCTGGACAATGCATCACCGCCGCGAAGAACGACCGTGTCAATAAAGGATTTCGATTTGTATTTTTCTTCACGGCTGACGACGGTGAATAGCACTTCTCTCGCCGGAACCGTGATTCCATAGCCTGCAGCCCGGGTGAGGACAACAGCCGAAGCAACGACAGGCAGGCTTCCGTAGAACGACAAAACGGAAAACGAGACCAAATAGATCAGCGGCAACACCATCAGTGCCGCGCTGACGCCGAGACGCCGCAAAATCCATCGGGACACTAACAATTGAGCCGTCAGCGTCAGGATCTGCGTAGAAAAGTCGATATAAGCAAACACCTGCGTTTTGACTTGGTCGTCTGCTATCGTCGCACCAACGATTTCTGCCTGCTGGAAATAGAGCTGCGTCCCGGCGGCCTGGACGAAAAACAAAAACACGCAAATAGATGCAAGATACGTGGAACTAAGCACCTGGGTCACGCCTTGCCACAGACCGCCTGTTGGTGGTGCATCATTGGTTGGTGTGCCGCGATCAGTTAAAGAAAAGTGCTGGTCCGAGGCAACTCTTTTTTCAAGACGCCAAGCGCACCACAATCCGGCTTGCAAGGAAACGATCGGCAGAAGTAACAATGTCGCGGTGGAAAAACGCGTTGCGATTTGACTGGTCAGCAGAGATCCCGCGATCGCTCCAATGGTCCCACCGGCGGCGATCTGGCCGAACAGCCGTTTGCCTTGTTCGCTGCTGAAAAGGTCCGCCAGGACGGACCAAAACACGCTGGTGGCGAACAGTCCGAACACATTGACCCACACGAAGAACGTTCGAGCCGACCAAATGCGAATCGGATCATTCCCCCACGTCAGCGATCCGCTGAAACACAGCAGTGAGACGCAAAAGAAGTGGAAAACAACTCGCACCAACCAGCGGCGCGGCAAACGATTGACCAGAATCGAGTAGATCGGTACGGCAACCAACATCACCGCAAAAGATACCAACATCAGTCCCTGCAGCTGTTTCGTTCCTCCGATTGCCCCCATCGTTTCGCGGACAGGACGCACAATTGAATAGCTAAGCAGGACAAAGAAGAACCAAGCAGCCGCCCAAATCACGATGCGAAGCTCGGATCGTGCGGCGTCGGAGTCGTTTGGGCCGATTTCGAGTTGCGGCTGGTAAGGATTGGGCAAATTCACGCAAATGAATCGTTCGGGACGCTGGCGGATGGCGGTGATCTATCGAAAAGAATAGTGCAAAGGCGAGAGAGAATGTCCGGCCAAGTCCGATGCATTCAGGAATAGTTGTCGAAGCAGCAGCAACTTTCGATTCTTTGGGGACGATAACCCGTCCAGTTCCGCTTGAGAATCTGACCAAACGGTTTTCATTCCTATTTTTGTTTGACGATGACATTACAGCGTATCGAGATCGAACCGGCACTCGGTCCAGTACCGAAACACGTCGCCGATTGGATCGCCACGGCGATGGCGGTTGGTAAATCTGTTGACTGTTTCGATTACATCCCCAGTTGTGCGGAACTTCTGTACGGGTATTTGCAGGTCGTTCCCGGCAAACGTTATTGCGAGTGGGGCAGCGGCATCGGGGTCGGGATCGGGATCGCCGCTGCGTTGGGATTTGACGCGACGGGGATCGAGATCAATGACGAACTTTCAAGGCGGTCGCGGACGCTTTTGCAGCAGTTTCATCTGAACGCCGAAGTCGTTTGTGCCAGTTATCACGAGGTAACGGTCAGCGCCGACGTCGTGTTTGTGTACTGTTGGCCCGGACAGGTCAATGCGGTGCGCGAACGATTTGAGTCAACCATGCCGCGTGGGACCTGGCTGTTGCTTGCGGAGGGCGCCGAACGGTTTTCGGCATTCTTGCAAAGTTGGGAACAGGGGTAATCGATTCGATGTGGTAGACGCCTTAGAATGAGATGGGAGCCGTGCGAACGAAGTTCGGCGGCCGTAGACTCACCAAGCCTTCATTAACTTCAGTAGCAGTGCGATGGCAAAAGCCAACCAACGAGCCGGATGGCGCAAGTCGAACACACGAACGGTCGCCGCGACGACGACGGAATTTGGAAGTCGCGGGCGTGAAAGCCGTAAGCTGCTTTTTCGCGTCAGCATGCTTTCGACGTTGGCGATCGTTTTACTGGCTTTACTTGTTTTTGTCCTGTATCGCACACCCGACCGCGACGTTCCCTTGATCGTTTCGGTCGTCTCTCGCAGTGGAACGCGTTCCAACAGTGATGCGTTATTCACGGCGCCGAACCCGTTTGCACAGGAGGATCTGGAGTTACTTCGCGCCTGGTTCGGCGGCGGAGAC
>JAGQPO010000429.1 GCA_020426665.1 Planctomycetales bacterium | reverse complement strand
TCAACGTTTGATTTTGGGGTACGACGGACTTAACCCTAAAGTTGAATTTGGACGGAGCAGTATTCGTCAAAATCCTTCGGCGCGGTTTGGTTTGACCTGTGACTTTACTGGACCGCCGGCGATGGCTTTGATTCCAGCGCGACCGTATTGACCGCGATCACTTGATACTGATGTTGCTTGCCCGGTTCGGGACTGGGGTCACTGAATCGCATCTGTTCCAGTGGTTGGGTGGGCGTGTCGCTGTATTGAAGGTTTTGGAAGATCGGACGGCCGAACGGGTTTTTGCCCTGCTCTGGAACCCGTGCCAGGAACTTGCCGTCTCGCAGAATAATGAAACTTGCGAGTCCACTTTCCAAATCTGCATCGGCTTGCCACGTTACTTGATTGCCTTCGACCCGCACGTCGGTTGGTTGGGGTGGTGGTGTTGGATCCGATATGGCGGTGTCTTTGACGTATTGCATCCACGCCTTTGCGATGGGCTGATTTGGCAGCCAAATGGACTTTGCGGTGTCGCCTTGGTATTCCGTTGCCGATACCGGCGCAACCACGTCTGTCGCGCCGGCATCAAGCGGTGCGAGCCATCCGTCATCGGCCGGTATTTCGACCAGCGGTTCATCGGGCCGGGCAGGCAAACGAGCGGCAAGGCACGCATCCAGCCACGGAATCGCAAGGTAACGCTGGTTGCCACACTCGTGCGCCGTTAATGGATCAACAGCGACAGCGATCTGGCCACCCCGCCTCCGAACCTCGCCGAAGAACGTTTCATTTGCGGGCCAAACGCCTGCGAAGCGTCCGTCTTTGACAGTCACTCCCTCTTTCGTTCCGGGATTGCACATCAGCGGAACTTTCAACGCCGCTTCGGGCAACGTGTGCACCTTGATCGTGCTGCGATCCGGGTTTTCCTTCAACAGCGGGACACCCGACCGAAGCCATGCTGCTGCGACGCGCTGTGGATGCAACATCACCATCCCACCGGCCCAGTGTCCACCGCCACTGTGTCCCCACAGCGCCCACGGCAGCGATGGCAATTCGGGATGACCGGATACGGAACCAAGATCGACCAGGCACTTCTGGAACGAATCGCTTGAGCCGTTTCGCGGATCGCACCACATTTGACAATCCGCATCATTGGGTTGCTCGTATGCGGGCGCTAGAAGCGCACAGTCGTGTTTCGCTGCCAACGCTTGCCAGTGCAGGTCGTATGCCCCGGTCAGCCCCGATTTACAGGATCCTTCGCCGCAACCGTGTTGATGTACAATCACACCGCGCAAGGTGCGGACGCCTTGCGGAATCCAGATGGTATAGTTGACGGGATAAATCAGCCCGCCCGGTTCCGACGACGCCTCGTAACGCTCACGGTAATACGGCGGATCGGCCGGTGGGAAGACGTCATATGGTGGCTGTTGTGCAAGTCCGTCTGTGGTGACGATCATCAATGCCAACGTCACGATCGTTCGTAAATTCGACACGGCGGTATTAATCATGGGGCTCACAAGTTCGCAAACAATTGGGACTCAGGATGACACGCGGGTCACGCAATTAGATCATGCACCACGTTTCCGTGGACGTCGGTCAACCGGTAATCACGTCCGGCATGTCGAAACGTCAGTCGCTCGTGATCGAAACCCATCAGGTGCAAGATTGTGGCGTGTAAGTCGTGTACGTGAACAGGTTGATCGACGGCCCGCATTCCGTATTCATCGGTTGCACCGTGAACGATGCCGGGCTTAACACCCGCTCCCGCCATCCATGACGTGAATGCCCAGGGATGATGTTCACGGCCTTTCGCGTCGGCAGAGTTGTTGAAGGGTGTGCGTCCGAATTCGGTTGTCCAGACCACCAGCGTTTCGTCAAGCATCCCGCGTCGTTTTAAATCCTTCAGCAGAGCCGCGATCGGCTGGTCAACATTCTGCGCCAATCCGATATGACTGTTCATGTCGCCATGGGCGTCCCAATTATTTGACGACCCGGTGTCAATCAATTCAACAAACCGAACGCCTCGTTCGACCAAGCGGCGTGCGGCAAGGCATTGCCATCCGAAACCTGTTGTTTGGCCGGGTTGTAAGGCATATTCGTCAAGTGTCGCCGCGGTCTCTTGTGTGAAATCGAATGCATCTGGAACGGCCATCTGCATGCCAAAGGCCGTTTCAAAAGAACGCATGCGGGCGGCCAATTCGTTATCGCCGCCGCGCGCAGCGAGATGGGTTTGATTCATCGCTTGCAATGCCGACAATTCCATTTGTTGGCGGTCCAGTGGAACCCGTGGACGCACATTGGCGACCGGTTCGGAACTCGGGACAACCAGTGTGCCCTGGTGTGCGGCAGGCAGAAAGTCATTTGCATAGACCTGAGTTCCGGCGTAGGTCTGTTGGGGAGCGATCACGACAAATCCCGGAAGATTCCGGTTCTCGGTCCCCAGTCCGTAACTGATCCAAGATCCCAAGCTGGGCCGCGAAAATGCAAACGACCCGGTGTGCATCCCAAGCGTGGCGTTGTAATGGTTGGAATGTGATGTGTGCATCGACCGGATCATGGCAATGTCATCGACGCAGCTAGCGACGTGTGGAAACAACGTGCTGACCTCGGTGCCACAGTTTCCGTGCGGACTGAATTCCCATTGCGGTCTTTTCAGGTAGATCCTTTCATAACCGGGGCGATCTTTAATCTCCGGGTGATCGGCATTGATCTCCTTTCCATGGTCGCGAGTCAACGCAGGTTTCGGATCAAATGTGTCGACGTGGGAAACGCCTCCGGTCATAAACAGGAAGATGACGTTCTTGGCTCGACCGGCAAAGTGTGGTTCCAGGGATAAGAGTGAATCACCGCCGTCGGCACTTAATTGTGCAACAACGGCAGGAAAGATCATCGAACCTGCGACCGCAGAACGTAGCAGCGTGCGGCGCGAAAGTGCGTTTCTAGTCCACATACAAGTACTCGTTGGATGCCATCAGCACTCGGGCATAGGCCGATGTTTTTTCTTGTAAATTACCAGGGTAATCCGCCAAAAAACTGCGTCCGGCTTGGATTTCCGCAACTGTTGGATTTCGTTGAAACAACAACTGAAATGCAGAGCGAATGGTTTCAGCGTCGTCTGATTGCGTGCTGAACCGATTGGCGACCGCATTTGACTGGGCATGATAAAACGGATCGTTTAAAAAGAACAAAGCTTGCGTCGGGACGGTGGTTGATTGTCGACTCGCGGTACTTGAATTCGGATCGGCTCCGTCGAATAACGCCAGATAGGGATGGCGGCGTTGTCGTTGAACCATCAAGAATACGCTTCGACGGTTCGTGTCGTAGACCGCGTTGAACGGATTGTGTTGCGTGAACGTCCATGTCGACTCAGGCGGAAACGGATGCGCTTGTCCAAAACTCATGTCGATTTGCCCACTGGAAACCAACAGCGTGTCGCGAATCTCCTCGGCGCTCAGCCTTCGCCGCGAAAAGCGGGATAACCATTGGTTTGGCGGATCGTGACGCGTCACGTCGGGATTGGACAGACCGCTGCGCTGATACGCTGCCGTTTGCATGATCATCCGATGCATCGGTTTAAGTCGGTAACCGCCGGAGCGAAATTGGGCGGCCAGCCAATCCAGTAATTCAGGATGCGAAGGCGGCGTGCCACGAGTCCCGAAGTCATTTGGCGTCGCAACCAGTCCGCGTCCGAAGTGATACTGCCAGATACGATTGACGATCACACGCGCAAATAGTGGATTCGCAAGGATTTGATCAGCCAGCTCGCGCCGACCACTTCGATCGTCGGAACCCAGGGAATTGCCGCCAAAGACAGATAGCCATCTTCGCGGAATCGTGTCTCCCAACTGTTCCGGATCCCCTCGCTGATGCAGCGGCACATTGATGGCTGTCGATTCGGCGACCGCATAGGCAAGTGGAAACACGGGAGGCTCTGGGCGCGCCGTCGTATTGTCGGCGACCAGGTTTCCCAATTCGACCAGCCCCTGTCCGTAGTCCGCCGATGCGATCTGTTCCATTCGAAACGAGACACCGTCCAGGCCGGCCGGATGCGCATCGGTCACCGCGCCACGAATTTGATACTCGCCGTCTTCCGGACAGACCCACGCCACGGCAACATTCCGTTGGACACCTGGATGAACAAAAAACGACTCACCCGGCAGCGTCGTCCATACGGAAACCGGATCTTTGGATGCGTTGACGACGGATGACGGAGTGTCACCGTTGGACCAGGCGGTCAATGCGGCTTGGCCGCTGAGGTTCAGTTTTCTCTCGCTGAAAAACTGTGGGCCATCAGTGATGTCTAACAAGCACCAAGTTGCTCCGTTGTCGTCGAATACCGGTTTCGTATTGGTGCTGAACATCTCAATCAGCTTTGAGACGTTCCATGTCGCAGTCTGTTGCCCGAGTTTGGTGATTTGTAATTCAATCCGCGTCGTGTCGGCGCCGTGGTTCGCATTGGGCAACACCGTCAATTGAATGACGTGGCCTTTGGCGAGGTCGATATGATCAAGCGATTCACCGCCTGCATCTTGCAAAGACACCGCCTGGCCCTCGCCGACATTTGCTTCGGCCAACACACTGGACGTCTCCGCCGCCAATGACCTCAACCGTTGTGCTTCCATTGGCACTCGCTGGAGTTGCCTTTCGTATTCCTGCAACCGTGATTGATAATCAGCCGTTTGGGCGGCAACTTCGTTTGGATCAGCAAGTGGTACCAGGTCGCGAGGTTGGCCGATCGGTTCACAACCCGGGAACGCGAACCGCGTGCTGGCAAAAACACCATACAAGGCGTAATAATCCGTTGCTGCGATCGGATCATATTTGTGGTCGTGGCACCGGGCACAGCCGAGCGTGAGTCCCAGAAACGCCGTTCCGACCGATGACACACGGTCGACCACGTTCCGCGTGAAGCTTTCTTCGGGAAGAGCCGTTCCGACGTCGATGATGAGGTGCAGGCGATTGAAGCCGGACGCAATCTGCTGATCGATCGTCGGGTTCCGGTAGAGGTCTCCCGCGATCTGCGCGACGACAAACTCGTCATACGGCAGGTTGTCGTTGAACGACCGAATCACCCAGTCGCGGTA
>JAGQPO010000428.1 GCA_020426665.1 Planctomycetales bacterium | reverse complement strand
AACAATTGGAATCGTTAGAAGACTGCCGCGATCCCCAGGCCATCATCGTTGTACCGACTCGTGAATTGGCCGACCAGGTCGGCCGCGAGGCCCAGCGGTTGGCCGCAGGCGTTCCGACGGAGATCGCCGTCCTGGCCGGTGGTAAGAATATCCGCACCCAATTGCGGCAGCTGGAAAACGGCGCCCAAATCGTGGTCGGAACCCCAGGCCGGTTGCACGATCACCTGCAGCGTCGCTCCCTGCGAACGAAAGATGTCTGGTGCGTGGTGCTGGACGAAGCGGACCGGATGTTGGACATCGGTTTTCGGCCACAAATTGAGCGGATTTTACGGAAATGTCCGCGTGACCGTCAAACGCTGTTGCTGTCGGCAACCTTGCCCCCGACGGTTCAGCGATTGGCCGAGTCATACATGGTCGATCCGCTGGTGATCGACTGCTGCAAAAACGAAATGTCGGTGGAGACGATCGAGCAACACTATTTCACGGTCCCCCAAGACCGTAAACAGGACCTGTTGGTCGAGTTACTGAAACGCGAAAAACCGGAACAGGCGATCATTTTTTGCCGCACCAAACGCGGAACCGACCGGCTGTGGCGAGCCATCAGCCGCGAGCATCCCTCATGCGCAGCGATGCACGGCGACATGGCTCAGCGCGAACGCGACCGAGTTCTCCAGCGATTGCGTGATCGCGATCTGGAGATCCTGGTTGCCACAGACGTAGTCGGACGTGGGATCGACATCAGTACGATTTCGCACATCATCAACTATGACGTCCCCGAAGACAGCGACGATTACGTCCACCGCGTCGGGCGTACCGGCCGAATGGGCCGCGACGGTGTTGCGTTCACGTTCATTGTTCCTGGTCAAGGCGATTTCTTGACCAGCATCGAACAGCGGATCAACAAGCTGCTGATCCGCGACTCCATCGGAGGATTCGAGGCGCCGGAAAAACCGGAGGAGCCCGAAACGAAGGAGGTCGAACCGTCCAAGAAGCGGCTCAATCCGATGCACCGCAAAGTTAAACGGCGTCGTTAGGATCACCTCTAAGTCGTAAACGCGCTTGCGACCAACAATCCATCGGCGCCACATTGGACTAATTGCCGTGCATCAACTTCGCTTCGAATCCCTCCGCCGGTGAGATACCGTTTTCCTGGCAAGGCATTGCAAAGGAATTCGCATAGCGAAAGCGTCAGTTTGATCGACGAGCTTCCGACCGCCGCCAAGTCCAATCCGATGATTGTCGCGATTTCTTCGCGAATACACGTATCGATCCATTCTCGCGGCGACGTTGTCGTGGACAACCATTGCGATTCTTTGTAGTCAAAACTGACCGCCACCCGGTTACGCGGTAAACAGTCGGTCGCAAGGCTTAGGATCGATACATCGTTGGCGCACTCCGTGGCAACCACAATCTCCACGTGCGGATACCGTGTGGCAAGGGCTTGCAGCCAACTCCAATCGGACCCAGAGAATGAATGCGACAGCCCCGGGTCGACCAGCAGACTTGCCTGTGTTGATGTCTTTTCGGCGATCGATTCGATCGCATCACGCTGGCATCGACCTGACTGGATTCCATTCAGGTCGGCCACGTACAATGACCCTATGTCGACAGCCTGGTAACACTCGATCAATCGAAGGAAATCGCCATCGATCGCGACGGATTCGCTTTCGGATAAACCGAACCGCCGCGTCGGTTGATATTGATGTCGAATTCCGCCGACGCCGTGTACCGCTTTGCCATCAACCAGATCGATGACTCCGACCAATCGTGTGCGGAGTGATTCGTCGAAATGATTCGGTAGAGAGATCGTACTATTCCGGCAGCGAGAAAAGCGACTCAACTTTCACGATCGCATAGTCATCCGGAAAGGTGTGAATCGCTTGGACCAACATGGAACGTTGGCGGGTTTCGATGTTGATGTAGCTGAGTGCTCCCAGTGACATCCGACCGCTGGCATCAAAGTTGTGCAACAGGCCCTCGGTGGGCTGCTTGCTGAGTTGTTGCTGGACCATAAAGAACATGTCCGGCGCGACGGGTTCCAGTTGAAAATGTGTCCGGTACCCGACACCGAAATGAAAGTCGGCCTGTTCGGTGCGGCTGCCCTTCAAGGAACGCGTGATCAGACATCGTTTACTGGGCAGCGGCTGATGGGCGCTGGTTGCGACTTCACAGACCGTGACCGGTGTCTTGCCGGTGGTGTTCCACGTGATCACGTGCCCACAATTGGTAATATTTACCTGAGCATGATACGCGGTTCGCTCGATGCGGCGCGTACGATGCACCTTGTACAATTCCGGGTGCAGCGACCTGCTGAAAACGTGAAACGCAAGTTCTGCGACTTTGGGGCGAACCGAGAGCACAGTTTAGTTTCCAGATACGACGGAACGAAAACGTAGTGGCGGAACCTAATTTGGATGAGGCATCCAATATTCAGTTTACGTCAATTCTACTTGGAATGATCAACAGATTACGATAACGCACGACCTGAAGTCGCAAATCGCCGAGCGTTTCGTCTCTTTTCCGATTCGAAGTGACGTCTCAGGCTCTCGGCAAATCGCCTGATGCACGTCATTATAGATGCGGACCCGAATTTGACAGAAGAGCGTTTATGAGTTCTCCATCAAAGAATTGATTTTTGTTAAATCGTGTCTGGATTCCCATTGACAACCTGATTTGGCACCAATCCGGCCGCTCACTGAAACACTGTTTTCCGGAAACTCCATGGTCATCGTCATCGATAACTACGATTCCTT
>JAGQPO010000427.1 GCA_020426665.1 Planctomycetales bacterium | reverse complement strand
ACGGTGATGGGGGACAAAGACTTGGTCTACCTGAATGGCTGTCGCAACCTGACATTTCTTTCATTGGTTGCGACCAATGTCACCGCCGCGGGTATCCAGCAGCTACATCAGACATTGCCTGGGTGCAGGATCCGGTGGGATGGTGGCGTGATCGAGCCAGACTGAGTCGTACCCCTGCAACATCCCGAGGTCTTTTCGGAAGAAAAACCGAAAAGACTGATGGGTAACCGGATGGTCCGTCGCATTGTAGTCATCCAACCTTTGCTCCTCTCTTGGAGTGAGGATTTGGAATCTCCCACTGCAATGACGAGGATTCGCTGTGTCCATTCAATCTTGGTTTTTTTCGGAGTCGGATCGCAAGTCTGTTCGCAATCGCCGTCGCCGCACGGTCGCTCGCCGCAGGCTGTTAGAGCAGCTGGAAGACCGCCGACTGTTGGCCGGCAACTGGCACAACGATTTTTTGGCGACTGACGTCAACGACGATTTGCGAGTCAGTGCATTGGATGCCCTGATCGTGATCAACATGCTGGCGACCCATGGCAATACGCAATTGCCCGAACTATCGCCCGGGGTGCGACCTGGCGCCTTCTACGACACCACCGACGACAATCTTCTTTCCACTTTGGATGCTCTGCGGGTGATCAATGATATCGCGACCCAAAGAGAATTGGCCGGAATCGTTCCGGCGCCGCGCGTCATTGATGTCATCCCGGTCGACAGTACGACGCTGTTGGCCACCTATGATCGTCCCATGGGCGCAAGCGCCATTGACCCGGCGAACTACAGCGTCACCGGTGATGATGGACAGCGTATCGAAATTCTGAGCGCGCAGTTCGGCGAGGGAGAAAGCGTGGTACAGCTGCAAACGGCACCGCAGTCGGCCGACACAGCTTATACAGTCAACATCCAAGATGTGTCAGACAGTACCGGACAAATGGTCTTTTTCGAGGGCCGCAAGATTACCGGTAATCCCAAAGGGGCGGTGGTCAGCGTCGCGGCCACGTCGCCCACCAGAGTGGTTGTCGTGTTCAACGAGCCGATGGCCGACAACGCCTTGGCCCCTCAACATTATTCCATCAAAGATGTCGGCGGTAATGCGTTGCAGGTGACCGATGCCCGGTTTGACGGCCCGCTTGGAATGGTCGTTGTACTAACCACCAAGGCACAGGCCGGCGTGCCCTACAAACTGACCGTCTCGGAGGTTACGGACTTGCAGAACGATGGGCTGCATACCAATATCGGAAATTTCATGGGCATCTCCGGGCGAACCAGCCTGCTCGGCTCCGCGCCTGCCGGTCCGAATTCGGTCCTACTGACATACAGCCAACCAATGTCCGATGACGCGCTGGCACCGTCTTCGTATGTGATCAAGAACGCTGCCGGCGCCGCGTTGAACGTTACCGATGCACAATTCGTCGGTACCGAGCGACGATTGGTTTTGCTGTTCACAGGCCCACAATCGCCAGGGGCCTATACGATCGAGGCGATCGCCGCGACCGATGTCAGTGGAAACTCCATCGCGCCTCCCGGCGCGTCCGCAGGTTTCGAGGGGGCACCCGCACCTTCGCTTGCCACCGCGGTCCCAACCGATGCAACACACGTGTACCTGACTTTCGGCAGGCCGGTCGGCGACAGCGCGCTGGCGCCGTCAAGCTACCGACTTGAGCGGCTCAACGCCGACGGTACCGTTGCCGGCGTGCTGCCGATCAGTGACGCCGTTTTTGTCGGCAGTGATCAAACGGTCGTCGCACTCACCACGCCCCACCAGACCGACGATCAATACCGCATCTCAACGACTAGCAGTCTTTCCGATGTGACCGGTGCTCCCTTCGCCGAGGTTTCGAGGGAGTTCCAGGGATTGGGTGTTCAATCGCAGTTGGTTTCGATCGCTTCCACGAGTCCGACAACGTTGGTGGTGACGTTTAACGTGCCGATGTCCGACGACGCGTTGTCGCCATCGATGTATGTTATTGAAGATGCCAATGGTAATCGGTTGCCGATCCAGAATGCGCAGTTTGTGGGCAGCGAGCGAAGACTGGTTCAATTGACCACCGGCGCTCAGACGGGCGCAAGCTATACCGTGGTGTCGATAGGCGCAAGCGACCAAGGAGGCAACCCGACCAATGTTCCCGCCTCGCCGGTTATCAACTCCTTCCCCGGACCGGTGACGGGGGGAGGCAGTTCTGTGCCGGTCGATGGTCCGCCCCGAGTGGTCGGTGCGGTGTCGCTCAGTAACACTTCCGTGCTGGTGGCATTCAGTGAGCCGATGGCGGACAACGCGATCAACAGCTCGCATTACTTCATCGTCCAACAGAACGTCAATTCGGAGGCCGGATACGTTCCAGTGCTGAGTGCTTTCTTTAACTCCGCCGACCACCGTTCGGTGATCCTGACGACGGGATCGCAAAACGAGTTAACGTATTCCGTCACCGCGGTGAATGTGACTGATCAGGCCGGCAACGCGTTGGCGGCGGCAGTGCTCGCGGGCGGACAACGTATCGATCCAGGGTCGGCGCAGTTTCCAGGGACGCCGCCCGGCGGATCGCAAATCGTCGATAGCGATGGAGATGGATTGTCGGACAATGTCGAAGTCCGCGGTTGGACCGTTGCAGTGACGCTGCTTGATGGCAGCATCGTCACCCGCCAAGTGACCAGCGACCCGAATAACCCCGACACCGACGGCGACGAATTATGGGATGCTCAGGAGTTGAACATCGGAACCGATCCCCGTTCGTCCGACACCGACGGCGACCAGTTGAGCGACTATGCCGAATTCAACGAAATCTACAGTGACCCTTGGAGTCAAGACAGCGACGAAGATGGACTGGACGACTTTCTCGAAGTCGCTTTCTTCAAGACTTCACCCTATCTGGCCGACACCGATGGTGACCAGCTGACGGATGATTACGAAATTTTTGCCAATCGAAACCCGCGCGTCGCAGACCTGCCGCGGCCCGAGATTTCGGTTGGCCAAGTGAACCTTCAGCTGGACGTACGGTTTAGCGAGACCAATGATCAGGAACGCCGTGACCTTGAGACGAAGGCGGTCACATCGTCACTTTCAAGAAGCGAAAATCGCTCGTTCACGCGGTCGGATACGGTCAATCTGGAAGCCCACATGGCCGCCGAAGCCGGATTTGGTGATGGTAGTAAAGACGGAGGCAGTTTCTTTAAGGTCGAGGGCGGAGCATCCGTCGGTTACACCTTCGAACAGAGTGCGGAATCGGCAACCGAGACCCAGAGGGCTTATGAGACTTCGCTAAGTACCGACAAAGAAGTGACACGAAGCTTCACGGTCGAGCGCGACGTCGAAGGTGCAGTTATGCAGATTGCCGTGGACCTGAGAAACGTCAGCTCGTTGGCTTATCGAGTGCAGAACTTGCAGGTCACCGCCTTCATTCAAGACCCCCAGGATCACAGTCGATTGACGCCCGTGGCAACGCTGGTTCCGGACAACGAGCCCGAGGATGGATTCACGCTTGGACCACTCGTGGCCGAAAAAGGACCACTGATTTTTTCCAACGAAGGGATCGTACCGAGTCTCGTCGAAGCTCTGATGGCCAATTCCAGCGGACTGGTCTTCCGGATTTCGAACTATGACATCATCGACGAGGAAGGTCGCAATTTTGCCTTCACCAGCCAGGAAATTGTCGAGCGGACGTCGCGACTGGTCATCGATTACGGTGGCGCGAGCAGTTTGCGAGCCAGGCTCAGCGGCGACGCGTTTGACGAACTTCAACCGGGCGACGAAACAGAGATCTATCGTGTAGCGACCAGCGCAGGCCAAGTCATTGATACTAACTTTGACGGCGTCGTCGATGATTCCGATCGGCAGGCAATTTTTGATGCCAACGGTAAAGAAGTAGGCGTCACACTGTTCGAAGCCCTTTCCGCCGTCGGTCTGGTTCGCTACGAAGAATCGGTCACGCCGACACAGTCCCTGTCGGAAGATCAGATCCTGACCAGCTATTCGACCTATCTCGCGCCGGCCGAAGTCATCGGCGGCATCAGCTATCCGGAGCGTGAAAAGATCTTCCGAATTCGTGGCATCTCCAATGATGTAAACAATGAAAAGTATTGGGAGATCCTGACTCCTCAGGGAATCGACCAAGTCACGAATCTGAGTGAACTGATCTTGAAAACCAATTCACCGGCCAGCCTGAACTTTGTTCAGGATCTGGACCGGGATTCGTTGTCGGCGGATGTCGAGTTCTTCTTGCGGACATCTGATAGTCCGATGCCCGCCGGATCGGTCGTGCCAGGTGCGACGAATTTTGATGCCGACATGTCCGTCAAGTTTAGCACCGACCCCGGCTACGAAACCGGATCGATTGTCCGGGTGACCGAAAGCGGAAACGGTCTGACTGCCGACACCAACTACTATGTCCGCAGCCTCGGAAGTGGCGCCTATAGTTTCTACGATTCCGCGAGCAATGCCGGCGCCGGCAACAGCGACACCACGGGCCGTATTCCGCTGACCGGCAGGATCACGGCGGGCATTTTCCATGCCGCCCAACCAACGTCCACCAGCGTCAACAAGGATTCGGTTCACTTTGCCGTTGACCCGAGTTTCCCGACGGCGTCGCTTGTGCAAGTGACTCATACGCGCGGCGGGCTGACGGTTGGCACCAATTACTTCATTCGAGATCTGGGAGCTGGAAATTACAGTTTCTACGATTCGGCTGAGCACGCCACCGCTGGTATCGACAACACGGTCGGTCGCGTCCCGCTAACGGCAAACATCACGGGCGGGATTTTCAGCCCGACCGCTCGCGGCCGCGACACCGACGGCGACGGACTGGATGACCGCTTTGAATCGCTGATCGGCTGGACCGTAAACACGCCGCAACGAACTTATCGAGTCTACTCGTCTCCCAACCGCAGCGACTCTGATTTCGACGCGCCCAAACCGGGCGTGGACAGTGACGGTGATGGAGTCGAAGATCGGCTCGAGTACAGCGGCACCGACCTGTTTGTTGCCCCTGCCGGATGGCGTGACCAAGACGGCAACGGTCTGCGCGATCGCTTTGAAATTTCACAACTGTCCGTGCAGAGCGGCGTTCCAGACTACGTCCTCGACCCCAGCCGCAAAGACACCGACGGTGACGGTATCAATGACGGCACGGAAATCATCGGATTTAAAATCACACCCATTACCGGCGACGTGCCGTTCTTCGTAACGACCGATCCGATCAGCCCTTTCACCGACAGCGACACGTTCAGCGATGGACTCGAGCGACTGTTAGGACTCGATCCCACAAACGGAGCCGACACTGACGAAGATGGTGACGGCCTGCCGGATTTGATTGAGACACTCGGCTGGAACGTTTATTCGTTCGGCGTCAGCACCACGCCTTACGTGCAGGGAGCGTATTCGCCAGGATATGCCACGCTGGTGACCCCCGACGGTACGAATCCGTCGTCAAACTTTGTTCGATTCAACCAGGCCAATGACCCCGGAATCCAACGTTTCGCATTGGTCCAAGTGACCGGCGGCGGATTAACGGCGCTACAGCCCTACTTCCTCGGTCGACTCGTTGAACAGCCCTCGCCCAACGCCGTGCGCTACGGCGTTTACCTGACGCAAGAAGATGCCGCACGAGGAACGGCAAAGGGCGCAGTCGACCTGACCAGTGCGATCACGAGTATTCTGATTGCCGCGGAGTCTCGCCATCAATCACGCACTGACTCGGTCGACTCCGACGAAGACGGGCTCAGCGATTACGAAGAATTCTTCCTGGGACTCAACGCCTCGTCAGCGGACAGCGACGGAGATGGAATCGAAGACCGCGTCGAATTACTCGGTTACGCGCTGGGGCACCAGGTCGGCGGCCAGGACCTGGGGTTCATACGTACCAACCCGCTTGATGCAGATACCGACAACGACAAGCGGTCCGATGGTGCCGAAGCGGAACTGGTCGATGTCGAACTGGACCGCTGGGTTGTGCGGGTGCGTGGAATGACCCCCTATCAAGTGTTCAGTAATCCGCTGGTTGCCGACGCCGATTTTGATGGTTTGGTCGACGGCGACGAATTCAATTTGGATCCTCGATTCCCCGACCGCCACACCGACCCCAATAACGGGAACACCGACGGCGATAGCCGGGATGATGGTGTCGAAAGAGGAAGCTCAAATCCCCTTGCCGAAGACATCCGAGTGACCGTCGTCGCCGAATCGGTGGACGTCTCTATCGTAGGACAATTCGAATACGAGATCTATGTAAGGGAGCCCGATAGTGCGGGTGTGGCCGGCTTGAGTACATCCACTGAGACGGTTTTCAAGAACAACGATCCGACGTCAGCGGGCGTGGGGTCCATTGAAGTGACCAACCGGGTTGCATCGAACCTTCACATCATCTTCTTCGTTTGGTGGACAGCCGCCGGCCGGCAAGCGCAAAACGTTAATGGCGGACTGCTGATCAATCAAACGTGGACGGTCGACCCGGGACGCGACGGTGGAGTTCCTGCCAATACGCCGTTCATCGTCGGAACGTGCCACTTGTTAGGAAGTTGCACGAATTCGAATCAGGAGTTTTTCGATACGGGCAACGCCAACGGTCCGGGCATTTGGACTTACCTTTCGGATGGGGTTGCCGTGCAGTATGCCGATCAGGGCGCACTCCAAGACCATCACCTTCAATATCTCGGCCCGATGCCCGACGTCCCGCAAAACCATGAATCGCTTGCCGAGAGATCTGCCGCCTTCGGCTTGGCCAGTGACGAGCGGTTTTCGATCGAGGGGTATTTCACGTTGATAGCCGCAAACGGCAGCACCACCGTGAACCTTGGCGGCCTGGAAGGCAAAAAGGCTTATCAGGAAGGCGAAGAAGGCACCAACGCAACAGTAAGTCGCTCGGTCTTTTCCTACATCCAAGTGGCTGACAAGTTTATCGAGGACTATTACTTTGAGTTCCAGGTGGAAGGCGTGATGGTGAAGATCAATTTCTACTACATCATCGGGTAACGCCGGAGCAACCTGTGGTCACGCCGGCCGCCGCAGGTCGTCACAACATACTCATGATCGGGCCGCCGGGCTCGGGCGAACCTGAGGACATAGAAACGACTCCCTCACGACGATCCTGCCGCCACTGACGCCGCGGCTCTTGACGGGGGCGTTCGTTTGTGCCAATCCGCTTTGCTCTCGGCCACCGACTGCAGGTCATGGAGCGTTCGACGCTAAAGCGGTCCAGCTTCGGGCAGATGGATCGCTTCGCCAACCGCAGCAGTACCAGCTCGGAAAAGCTACCGCCGCGCGTTGGGGAGAACCGACGCCTTTCGCCGCTTGGCGTCGTCCGCTTGCCAACTTGGTAGTGGCGTGTTACGGGATGGGAATGTGGCTGTTGTTCGCTGATGCGTTGGCGATCTTCCTGTACGTATTGGCTGGGCAACATAGGGTTGCGGCTATCATTGCAGGAACTCTGATGGTTGTTGGATTCGCTGGAACAGTTTGGTTTACAACGTCCTTCCGATTCTCCTGATTCGGGATACACGTCGCCGCGTGAAGAGAATCTTCCAACGAATGAGCACTGTTCAAGACGATGCATTCGATGGCGAGATCAATGTTGCCACCGTAAACGAATCTGCGAACTGACTCAGGTTTGCCAACTTGCCACATGCGGATGCGATTTCGCCATGTCATTTCGGTGAATCCCGCTTCCTCGTCTCCGTGAACACTGATTGGGTGTCCCCAAAGCCGCCTTCGGATGATTCATCGCTGACGGTCGTTTCCTCGGCCATCACGGGCGTTTGTCCTGATGGTTCCCAACACGACAATCACGACCAAGATGAAGGGCACTGTCAGCAATAAGCCCCAGTCGAACCCAGCGAAGAAAATTGGTGCGGTCGCTTCAACGAATGTTTGGGAGTTCATCTGTTCCAACTCAACCCAGAGCCACGTGACCATTCACTGATCAAGCTTTTACAGTAACTTCCCGCCAAGAAGCGACAGCAGTTTTTGCCCGCAATGTGGGAGGCAACTGCCGGCAGCGGAACCGGTGGCAGGACAACGAGATAAAGCTAGAAGCCAGGCGATCAGTGCGTTGTGATATCGAAGCGGCTAAGAACGAAGTCCTTCGTGTTATCGTCTTGCCGGCCGACACTAAACTGGCTCCCTTCTCCCCCAACCATGAAAGCGAGTGGTG
>JAGQPO010000426.1 GCA_020426665.1 Planctomycetales bacterium | reverse complement strand
TCGGTTTGAAAAGGTTTGATTCTTCCTGAAGTTTGCTTGCCAACTGATCAAGCGTTTGCTTCGCTTTCGCCGTTTCTTGGCGGAGAGCATCGATGTGATCGGCCCTGGAACCAGGATGATCCGCCTTGATTCCACGATCGTTGGCAGCCTGATTTCGACCACCGGCACCGCCCTGTTCACTCTGCAACGCTTCGGCCGCTTTCGCCGCTTCCCACATCTGTTCAATCGCTCGATCAATTGATTGTTCGATCATTTGTCGGTCGGCCAAGATCTGCTGTTGGCCCAACGAGTCGGCGCGATCATCAAGGGTGATATGGATCCTTTCGCTTTCGACCACCTGGGCTCCACCGAACTCGTCCGGCCGGTTGTCGGCGATCCGCAACCAGAGCGACACTTCGTCACAATCGGCGGGAACATCGGTCAGTTCCAGCGATGTTTCCCCGATCCAGCTTCGTTGGTCGCCCGGTTGCACCTCTGGGACTGGACAAGTCTGCGCTACTGGACCTTGCGCTCCAAACTTGAGAATCAACTGGATTTTTGAAACGCCAAAGTCATCGCTTACGCGATAACGAATTGGCAGACAATCGTCTCGGCGCATGGTCAGCTGACGCAAAGATGGGGTGGTGATTTCGACCCTTGGCGACGAGTCTTCGAGACCGTTGATCTCAATCCGATGCGGCATACTGCTCACATCATGTTCGCTTCGCACTGCAAGCGAACCGACCAACTCCGTCTCCGGTTCGACACCAAACGTCCATTCAAATTGCACCGAACCAGTCGAACCTGTATCGGACACCTTTCGAGCGAGAACGTCTTGTGACTCTGAATTCCATCGAATAACTCCGTCGACAGCCACGTCGTTGCTCGTCGCGGTGAGTGTCACTGCGGTACCCGGGGGAACCTCGATCGGTCCGATCACTTGATCAATGGCCAGCGGATCAAGATGAGTGTAGTCGGGGAATTTGAGGTGCCCGGTAATCGCGGTCAGCAGTGGTTTAGGGTGAACCGTGATGGTATGAGGTACCGAATAGAGACCTCCCGAGTGAATCCGATAAACTGCATCTTGACTGACGTCCGCCAATGTAAATGTTGATGCCTCGAAGGATGTCGCCACCATGGCATGGGATTCGACAACATCACCACGAATGATCTCTAGGGTGGGATGATCCAAGTCATCGACGGCGGTCACGTTGATGGTCACGGAATCGCCTTCTGCAATCGTCACATCACCGGGGGAGATGTTGGCCGATAGAGTGGGAACAGCATAAGGTGACCAGGGAGTCACCAGGTTTTTTAGCGATGCGAGGACCGATTCAGGCCATATAGCGGCGAAAAAGACAAGAGCCGTTGCAAGCACGGCTACAACGGTAGCCGGTATCTGCGAAGAACGCGTTGGAATGGAATGGGCATCAATACTGCTGACACTTATTGATGTCTCGTCCACCAACGCATTGATCAATTGAGGTGACATATTATGACGCGAATCATCGTTCAAGAATTGAACCGTTGATGTCAACCGTTCTTCCATGGCCGGATGAGAAGATTCGATTTTCCAAGCGGCACCGAGCAATTGCTCATTGCGCCGCGGTAGCTTGATTACGATGTAGCGAATCGCTGCCACAATGATACCCAATCCGGCGACCCAAATCGCCCACCGAATCGGTGCTGAACGAAGGCCAAACAAGACATCGGCGACAATCAACCCGATGATTGCCAGCATTCCTACTGCGGCGGCCATCGACACGCGATGCACCAATTCGGCTCGCCAGTTCTGCCGAACAACCGTGTCGAGCTTCTCTTGGATCGACGTCGGTATTTCGATCATGTGGTCTTGTTGACTTGCACAGCGACTTGCACGCTCAACGTTTACAGCAGACATGTTCAACTCTCTCGCATTAACGTCACTTGACTAAATCAAACCGGTCGACTTTCGTAAGCCCCATTCCACTCCAGCGATCATCAAGAAAGCGATGATTACTGGCCATCGATTCCACACTGGAACGGTCCATTGGTCACGATGAAACGTTGTTTTCGGTCCAAGTCGCTCCAAGATGCTGGAGGCCTCGGACGGACCGGTAACGATGCCGCCGGTCCAGTCGGCAAGTTGTGATGGCACTGTCGCATTGGCGACCAAATCGGATATCTCGGTGACCGCTTCCGGCCCCTCGAGCGCAATATCAACTGAAACAGATTCATCCGATCTACCCTCGGTTTGTAACAGTCGATCCACCGTCCGACCGGTCAGCTCGATTCGGTATTTCCCAACCCGATTCAACCCGTCGATCTTTGCCGCCAACATGCCTGCCGATTCCGACTGCGATGTCAGTGTGGATTGTTGGACAAGTTCGTCACCCAGGTAAACTAAAACTTTGGAATCTTCGCTTTTGACCAAGTTGCGGTCGTTGTCTAATAAGCGGGCGCGAACGATGACCGTGTCGCCAACGCGATACAACGCCCGGTCGGTGCCCATTCGTACCAATTCGGTACCAGCCGCCAATCGATCTTGAATCGACCAACGCAGCAGTTGCCCCCAGAACCGGTGATGGTGTTGATCGCCGATTCCGTATCGCAATCGCCAAGTTTGGTCAAAGGCAAGTTGCATCACCTTGCCGGCTCCGAAGCGATGCCAAAGTATCAGTGCGTGATCGCGTTGATCCTCTTGGCTACCAGCACCTTCTCGAGTTCTGCCCGCATAAGCCAGGACAGTTGCTCCAGCCTTGGCCTTGCTGGCCGGGTGCCGCCAATGAAGTTGTGGCAGCGATTGCCAAACAGCATCGTTTTCGCGCGGATCGGTCGATTGCTGCATGATCACATGCGACTCGGCACCCGAAGCGATCTTGAAGTAATATTGGGAATCGGGGCTGGTCGCGTCGCCGGGGCGAGCGCCGGCAAGTTGAACCGGCAACGCATCGGCCAGCGGAGTTCGTTCATAGGCATGGGGCATGTGATGACGTCCGGAGACGACGACCAACGTGCCGGCGCGACTGGCGACGAACTTTTCCAGCGTCCGCATCACGTCTGTGCCCAAATCATCAGGGGCAACATCGCCGAGCACGATCACATCAAACTTCAACCATTCCTCTTCATTCTCTGGCAACGCGGTCGCTTCACAGTCGTCGAAGGTTCGATTTACCGAGGCATGCATGATCGGAGGATCCGGAACAGCGGCCAAACGGTCAGGACGTAACAAGACATATTGCAGATGAACACTGCGATCGCGACCGGCAAACAGATTTCTCAAATAGCGAAATTCCCAGCGAGGCCGGTTCTCGACGATCAGCATTCGGATGTAGTCTTTGGAAACCCACACGCGGGATGTCAGGCGATTGTTTTCCGTGTTTCTTTCACCAGGCAGCGGATCAACTTCGACCGTATATTGGTGCACGCCCACCTCATCCGGTTGATCCCGAAACACCACTGTCTCTCGATGCCGGTTACCACCGACCTTGATCGTTTTCTCGTCAATGGGCTGATCATCTTTGACCAATCTCACTTTGACGCTTTGACCTTCTAGCCCATCCACCTTGATCGGCGCTCGAATCGCAACACTGTCACCATGAAACACGTGCTGCGGAGTTTGAACCGTGGTCACTTCCGTATCGCTGATCGGCGTTTGGTCTCCAACGACAACGGTGTGAATCGGAATCTTCCGATGAACGAAGTTGCGAACCGATTCTTGCAGGTCGTTGCCAGAGTGGTCGCAGCCATCGGTCACCACAATCAGTCCCGAAAGTTCATCCAGGGGCACTTGGTCTTCCACTCGACGGATCGCCGCAGCCGTGTCGGTGGTCTTGGCCCAATCACCCGATGCAGAAGACGAGTTGTCAATTTGATTTTGACCGCCGACCGGACGCTCATTGCGCCAATCGGCAGTCTTCAACTCGCGCGGAGTGGCGGCAAACTCGAAAAGGCGAACGTTGTAGTCCGACTCCAGTTCGTCCAGAAGCGATTTGCCTCCCGAACGATTTCCCAGCATAAGCTGCCGAGAAACCGCACGACGATTGAGTTTTTCGCCGGCATGGTCGGTCGCCGTTCCGAGATCGCTCAAGTCCATCGATGCGGACCCATCCATTAACACCGCCACATGACGCTGGCTTAATTCTTCTTCCTGGTGCGAAACGATCGGTTCCATCAAGATGAACGCCAGGATAAGCACGAGCAACAAACGCAGTCCGATCGGGAGCCAATGAACAATACCCGGCCTTGAGCCGCGGTGATCGACGTAGAAAATCAATACCGCTTCACAAGTGACTGCTGCCACTATTGCCAACACGCCAGGCGGCCAAGTGCCAGCCGTCTCGCACAGGGAATCGATAACGGAGAGAGCCGACCTCCAAAACGCACAGGCGACCAGCAAGCTGATCGGTGCCAACAACCACCTGCGGTTCGATTTCGACATCAACCCCATGGCAACGCGGATTAGCACCCACACGACGAGCGATGCCACCGTCGTCACCAGCAACGTTTCATTGGAAGATTGCAGGACGGGACTCACCTGATTGCCTCCACGAGCGGCGGCAATGAATCGATCGAACCATGCGTCTGTTGGTCACGGTCAGACGCAACTTCGCAGTCGATTGGAAAAGGCGACACTTGCCACGGAAAAGCAACGGGGGGCTGTTTGGACTTGGAATTGGAGCTCGCGCGCCTTCGCCACAAAATCCATCGCACGACGACGACTTCGATCACGATCATCGCCAAGGCACCGACCACAAAGTACTTCCACAATTCGATTCCTTCGATGGAACCTCGGGCAATCTTGTCAATCTGATCGACATCGGCGATCCACTTGATTTGCAAACCTTGCCCCAATTCATCCAGCTTGCTATCTGACGCGGCAGTCAAATCAAACTCGTCTTCGTCACACAACACCGCAAACGGAACCTCCGTTTTGTCGCCGCGAGCTTCGTAGGTAAGTTGATAGATTCCCGGGGCAGCTGCCATTCCGACTTCTACCGACACCTGGTGATCTTCGTCTGATACGGTTGCCACTACGGGTCGTCGGGTACCGTCAGGAGTGGTGAGCGTCATTCGTTGATCGGTCGGCAAATCAGATGCGTCTAGTCGGACCAGCAAGTTCCGATGGGGCTGGCAATTGAGGTCGATTTCGTCGGTGGCGGCAAGGTATTCGACCCACAGGTGGGCCAGTACGGGAAAACTGATGCGGCTGATCAAGTTGCTTTCCAGGCTTTCAAACGAGACCGATGTGACGAGAACCCGTCCACGACCGACGGAGTGCTCAATCAACAAAGGATCACCATTTGTCAGCCGCGCCGCGACATGCGACGGCTGATCGGTTGGCCAATCACCAAACTTCCAATGAGCCGAAACCTGAAGCTCGGAAAGATCATGTTGACCTGTTTCTAAAAGCGGGTCGAGCGTCACATGGGAAACGGAGTCGAAGTCGAGTTCCAGAGGTTTGTCTTTGCCTGGACCACCAACGATCCATTCCATCATTTGCATAGGCAATAGAGGTTTACCGGTCGACGTGATCGACCAAGCGTTGTAGAAGTCCCGTTGGCAACGTTCCCCAGGTATCACCCACAACCCTCCACCTTGCTCGACATAGCTCGCCAGCTGGTCTGCTGTTCTTGTTGGCAATCGTGGGACATCGCACAACAAGATGACCTGGTAATCGAAAAGCGAATCGACTTGCAAAATCTCGGCGGCATCAATCGCATCGACCGTGGTGAACTGAGTCCGTTCTTTCTCTTTACCGATCTGTTCATCCACGCCGGCCGGGTCAAGCGCCAACTGCAAGAAGGTTGCCGGCCGACGGAACGGTTGGTTTGTCGTATCGCCGTTGACAATCAGTACAGGCAAGTCTGCGGCGACATGGACGACACGATGAAAGACATCGTTGTCGCGCAATCGATCCTGTCCCTTGATCCTGGCAGAAACGATGTTCCAACCCGGCTGGTCAAAGGTTTGTTTGAAATCCACACTGGTCTTCGAGTTCTTCGCCAACTGGCGTACCGGCTCGATCTGGACCACTTTGTCGTTGACCAGCAATTCCAGATCGAAATTCGCCGCGTCAGTTGAACCACCATTCAACAGATTTGCGACTAGCCGCACTGGACGATGGACACTCACGATACCTGCGTCTAGCTCCAGACCGGTCACCGAGACATCTTTTAGATCGACCGGTAACGGCAGCGCCCGGCAGAATACCTCGATACTCTTGTCGGGCTTGTCGCCCGTATCATCTCTCTTTCTCGCGTCCGCTCCCTTGTCAGGTTGGCCGTCCGTTTTCCCAGCATCACGCTTAGGCGCATCGCCCGTAGGCTTGGAATCCGCTTCGCTGCCGAGTTGCTGCCACGATCGCAGTTGGTTGTCAGAAAAGACCACGATTTGTTTGTGATCATTGGGTGATTTTTCCAGTACCGTTCGGGATTGTTCGATTGCTCGACGTAGGTTCGTTCCTCCTCCAGTCGCATTTAACTCGGTTACCTCATCAGCGGCTCGTCGCAGATTGGCCTGCGCTGATAAGGGCGTGGTGATCACCGGACCGGCAAGCAACATGCTGACGGTCGATCCGCCGGGCAGATTGTCGACCAATAGGCGTGCCTCTTCGCAGGCACGACGGAAATTGGACTCGCCATCGATTTCCACGTTCATCGAACTGGAAGCATCGATCACGATGGCGACGTCGCGCGGCTGGTCCCATTGCGGCAACGGCTGGTTTCCCGTCATCGCCAAACCCACCGCCAAGGCGATTAGCACCAAGGCAAATCCTGCAGTCGTCAGCCGCTTCCAAAGCTCGCTCTTAATCACCGTTACCCACGCAAGAGCAATCAAACCGACCGATCCCAGCAAAGCTGCAGGAATCAACCGCAGGTCGGATTCCGACGTCAATTGTGGTCTCGACATCGCCAGCACAAACAGCACGACCAACAGGCAGCGGCAAAGTAGTAATGCGAAATGTTCCAGCGTTAAACCACGCCTGCGATTGACCAACGAGTGTGACAAGAACTGCATCGCTGCCCAATCGATCACCTTCGACTTTCGCCGGCGGTGCAAATGGACAATGATCGGCACGGCCAAGGCCGTCAGTGCGATCATCGCGATACTGTTAAGAAATATCATTGGTGTAAAAAAGACTGAATTGAAAAACGCTGGAGAGTAGTGGTTCGTCCAGTTCAAGTTTTCGGGTTGAGCGCAACTTGTACCGGCGGATTTCGAGTCCGCCAGAAACTGACACTTGTCGACGGACTGGAAGTCCGTCGTACATTACAACCAAGACTTGACAAAGCAGTAATGGATCTTGTTAAGGATCCTTCGCTGCTGGGATTGTTAACAACTTCCACTACGGTTTCGTCAACGCTTTGCGCGGCTGGATAAGTAACTGGCGAGCGAGTCTTCATACCGATCCTTGGTGCACAGCCGCAGATAGTCGGCTTCGACTTGTCCGCAACCGGCCTCTAGCTGTTGCAGGTAAACATTGAATTGGCGAAGGTATTCGCGGCGAATCGCTGCCGGATCGACATCCACCTCGTCCGCCACCCGTTCGAGATCACGAAAGTTGGTCGCAGAGGAATATGGAAAATGGAGCTCTTCATCGGCCAGCACATGAAACAACACCAACTCGTGTTTGCGATGTTTCAGGCGATGCAATGCCGCGGTGATATCTGCCACATCGTCAAAAAAATCGCTGATCACGACCACTAGTCCGCGACGCGGAATCAGCTGGGCGATCTCGTGCAGCACGCTAGCCAGCTTCGACTCGCCACCAGGGCGAACCTGGTGCATCGTTTGCAGCAGACGTCTCAGGTGCGATGCCTTGCTGGCGGCCGGCAATCGGTCGCGCACTTGGGAATCAAAGTTGACCAGTCCGACCGCGTCTCCTTGGCGGGTCAGCAGATAGGCGATCGCGGCCGCCAAGTGCTGTGCATAACCAAACTTGCTTAACCGGCCTCCGGCGACCGTCATCGCCGAGTCACCCACAAAGCGCATCGACGCCGACGCATCCAGCAGAATCGTAGCGCGGAGATTCGTTTCCTCGACGTACTGTTTGATGTAGTAGCGATCCATCTTTCCGTAGACTCGCCAATCGAGGCCACGTGGATCATCACCGGGGCTGTACTCACGATGCTCGGCAAACTCGGTCGAACTTCCCAAATAGAGACTACGGTGATCGCCGCTCTTGAAACCTTCGACGAATCCGCGCGCTGACATTCGCACTTGCGAAAACCTCGCCAGCACGGTAGGCGGCAGCAATCTCATGTAGTCGGGCGTTTGAATCATCACCACTTCTGTTAGGTTCCTGTCATAGGTTGGTTTTCTTGTGGTGGATCTTGTTGAAGATCCTGTACCGATGGAATCTTTGACGAGATCCACTACGACCGACCGCCGTTGCGGTTATGATCGGGAGGAGACGGCTTGACATGCTTGGCAAGCATCTCGATCACGTCATCTCGCCTTACACCAGCGGCCTCTGCGTTGAACGTCGTCACAACCCGATGGCGTAGAACTGGCAACATCACGTGCCGTACATCTTCGGTGGTGGCATGAAACCGACCATGAAGCACCGCCCGTGCCTTGGCGGCCATGATCAGACTGATTCCAGCCCGCGGTCCGGCACCCCAGCCCACGAACTGTCTGATAAAGTCCGGTGCCTCCGGTCGACTTGGACGCGTCGCTTGAACCAAATCCCTGGCATAAGCGATGACATGATCGGCGACCGGGATCCGGCGAACCGTCTGTTGCAAAGCGAGAATCTGCTGGTCATCCAGCACTTTCTTCAAATCGGGCTGCCAGTCAGACGTGGCTTGTTTGATCACACCGAATTCGTCGTCCCGGTCCGGGTAATCCACGACGATGTTGAAAAGGAATCGATCGAGTTGTGCCTCAGGTAGTGGATAGGTCCCTTCTTGTTCAATCGGGTTCTGCGT
>JAGQPO010000425.1 GCA_020426665.1 Planctomycetales bacterium | reverse complement strand
TGATTGCCGTCGAAGGTGACCGAGAGATACCGGTCGCTGAAGCCCGTGATCGGTCTGCGGATCCGCTGCGACGATTGATTCCGTGCATTGATAATGAGTTTTATTCGAGTTTGATGGAGCAGCGTTGCGTCCCCAAAAAATCGACCGCGGAATTCATCCGACGGAAGTAGCTTTCAGGATGAGTCCTGTATTCGGCACGCACTCCCATCATGGATGGTCGCCGGAAAGGAAAAGTCTCAGGCGATTCGCGACGTTCTGTCTCTCGATGGCCAGGCACATTCCGAGGACGAAGTCGCGGCGATCTTCGAGGATTTCAAAGGTCGGTTGGCTGATGCCTACGGTGCTTTAGAGGTGAAGGAGCAGCCAGGCGCTTCGGAAACGTTCGCCAATTTGCGTCGGCGTGGCATCAAGGTCGTCCTTAACACTGGATATGACCGAGAAACTGCGGAGTCGCTTATTCAGAAACTCGACTGGGTCGTCGGCAAAGAAGTTGATGGACTGGTTACGGCCAGTGATGTTGCCAACGGTCGTCCGGCACCCGACATGATCCACTTGGCAATGCGTCAGACCGCTATCGAATCGAGCAAGGCTGTCGCGAAGATCGGTGATTCCGCGATCGACATCGAAGAGGGAAAGAACGCCAATTGCGGTATGACCTTCGGCGTGACCACTGGCGCTCAAACAGAACAACAACTCCGCTCCGCAAACCCGACGCATGTCGTCAGGAGTCTCGCCGAGTTCTGTGAGCTTATCGAAAAAGTGGGATGATCACGCCGAAATTGAATCCGGCTCCTCGGCCAAAACAGGTAACGGCGATATCGAAGATCGAAAAGGTCTTGACTCAATGATCCTCCCGCCCTATCGTAAATCGTAGATCAACGATATAGAGGCATTATGGCAAAGAAGTCAAACAACAAGTCCTGTGATTCGACCCCGGTCAAGCTGAAAGCCGACCCGACAGCGGAGGAGTTTGCACGTCTGGCTTGGGCGATCGCTCATCCTGCGCGTGTGCAGATTGTTCGTCTGTTAATCGGTCGCGAAGCTTGCGTGTGCGGTGAGATCGTCGATTGTTTGCCACTTGCCCAATCCACTGTTTCACAGCATTTGAAAATCTTGAAGGAGTCGGGGTTGATTCAAGGTGAAGTCGATGGACCGAAGGTTTGTTATTGCATCAATCCGAAGCAGCTTCAAAGGCTCAAATCACTCGTTGCCAATCTGTGACGCGAGTTTTTTTGCAATTATTTATCGTAGATCGCCGATATTCGATTTAGTCTCATTCGACGGGAGAAACCCAATGCCAAAAGTCCAAATCTATGACAAAGCCATGTGCTGCTCGACGGGCGTTTGTGGTCCGCAAGTCGATCCGGTGCTACCCAGATTCGCGGCCGACTTGGAGTGGTTGCAATCTCAGGGGCACGATGTCGATCGGTTCAATCTCGCACAGGAACCCGCCGAGTTTGTCAAAAATTCGACCGTGCAAAAATTACTGACGGACGAAGGTGTCGAGTGCCTACCTCTGGTGATTATTGATGATCGCGTGGTTAGCCAGGGCGAATACCCAACTCGCGAGAACCTCGCTCTGTGGACGGGGACTTCCATGAAAGCGACTCTGCCAATGGCTTCCGACTCGGGATGTTGTGGTGGCAATTCCGGTTGTTGCAAATAACGTCCAACGCTTGAAAAGGGGACTCAACATGAACTTTTTAGAGACGCCAACGCGGAACTTGTTCTTCACCGGTAAAGGTGGAGTGGGAAAGACGTCGATGGCGTGCGTGACGGCCGTGCAGTTGGCCGATCGTGGTTTGCGTGTGTTGTTGGTATCGACGGACCCGGCATCGAACCTGGACGAAGTACTTGGAACTTCATTGGAAACAAAGCCAACGCCGGTCAATTCGGTTCCAGGGTTATTTGCCTTAAACCTGGACCCTGAAGCTGCTGCCGCTGAGTATCGAGAACGAATGGTAGGGCCATATCGCGGTGTCCTCCCTGACGCTGCGGTGCAAAGCATGGAAGAACAGTTCTCGGGATCTTGTACGATTGAAATTGCAGCCTTCGATGAGTTTGCGAAGCTCTTGGGAGACAAAAATACGACCGCCGAATTTGACCACGTGATTTTTGATACTGCTCCAACCGGCCATACACTTCGCCTGTTGACGTTGCCATCGGCTTGGTCGGGATACATCCAGGAGAACACGACCGGGACTTCATGTTTGGGACCGCTCGCCGGATTGCAAGCCCAAGCCGCAGTGTACCAAAAGACGGTTGAAGCACTTGCTGACGCCGACACCACGACGTTGGTGCTCGTAACGCGAGCAGAGCCCTCCGCCTTTCGAGAAGCAGCCCGTACAAGTGGCGAACTGCGTAAGCTGGGAGTCAAAAATCAGCATTTGACGATCAATGGTGTCTTCACCGCTTCAGCGCTGTCGGATCCGGTCGCCGTCGCGATGCAACGCCGAACCGAGCAAGCGATCGCCAGTATGCCTGAATCGTTGCGGGAACTCGACCAATCCGTTGTTCCACTGTCTGAAAATGGGTTAATGGGAATCGAATCACTGCGAAGTGTCGGTTCAGACCAACAGCCCGTACTTCTCAATTCCGATCATGTGCCTTCGAGTGACGTTTATCTTGGCGGCCTTGGCAAGTTGGTGGATGGTTTAGCGAGCCAACGCCATGGCGTGATCTTGACGATGGGTAAAGGTGGAGTTGGCAAAACCACGATTGCCGCCGCGGTGGCTGTCGCACTCGCCGATCGCGGTTTTCGGGTTCACTTATCGACAACGGATCCGGCGGCTCATGTTGCCGCGACGATTGCCGCCGACGAGATCGCGGGGCTGACAATTGGTCGTATCGACCCAGCCCAGGAAACCGCCGACTATCGCGACGAAGTGATGCGGACGGCTGGTGCGAATTTGGACGATGATGGACGGGCTCTTCTGGAAGAGGACTTGCGATCTCCATGTACCGAAGAGATTGCGGTGTTTCGAGCATTCGCCAAGG
>JAGQPO010000424.1 GCA_020426665.1 Planctomycetales bacterium | reverse complement strand
GCGGAATGTCCCTTGATTGACTACCTTGGCGCCGATCGAACGGTTCCCTGCGCCAAGCCCACTTAGGATTTCGATCGTCCCCTCCGGTCCATTGGTCAACGTCCCCGTTGTGGCGGCCAATGTCGCGTCGAGACTCGTGCGCTGGGTCGTGTCGTTGGTCAACTGAATCAAACCACGATTCTCGAATTGTGTGGCATCCGCCAATGACAAAGCAGCACGTCCGCGTCCTGAGAAGCCGGCGATCCGGATGCTGCCGGAATTGATAAACGGTCCGTCAATCCCAGAGTTTCCGTAAACATTGATTCGGCTTCCACTTGACAACGTTCCGCCTTCGCGAACCGTAAGAGTACCGCGAAATAAATTAAGAGTGACGGAAGATTTCGGCGATCCGAATTCCACCGCCCGAACGTTGATACCAGCGGTTCCAACTTCGATCGTCAGGGGACCTTCATCCGTTCCCAAGAGAACATAGTCGTCGGGGCCAGGAACCCGTCCGTTGCTCCAATTCGAAGGAACGTTCCAGTCGCCAGTTCCTGAACCAACCCAGGTTTGTATTTTGCTTTCTGCATCCCAGGTTTCAATCACATTTCCGCGATCGTCGTAACGAAAGGTCTGGGCGTTGCCGAACGCGTCAATGACCCGAGTGGGCAGGTTGCTATCGTTGTAGACGGTGCTTCCAAGGCTACCGATTGCATCGACTTGTTGAGTCGGAAGCCCGAGTGGGTTCAAGTCGGATTGCGAGACGTTTCCGTTCGCATCCGCATATTGACTTTGCGGGGCTTGGAAGCCTGCGGTGCCCAACGGAGTGAAGAGAGCTGGCGACAGATCAAAGTCAAAGAAGCTGGTTTCGCCTTGGCTGATTTCGAGAGTCGTCTGGAATGGATTGATTCTTATCTCCGTGCCATCCTTACGAATCGCGTGCGTCGCGCGTCCGAACTGGTCATAGAATGCTGTTTCGGAATTGCCACCCTGGTCGGTCTCGCCGATCATATGATGTCGGTCGTCGTAGCGAAAAACGCGACTCGATTGATCCGGGTCCGTAATCGTTGTCAGGTTGCCAGACGGATCCAGATCGAGGACGGTGACATGATCCGCCGGATCCGTGATCGTGATTCGATTGGGCTCATAGACCAGGGTCGTTTCCAGACCTACCGGGTCAATCTTTTTCGTCAATCGACGTTGTGAATCGTACTCGTATCGCGTCAGGAGACCGTTGCGGTCCTCGACTTCGACGAGTTGATGATTCAGATTGAATCGAGAGACGGTTTGATTGAGGAGCGTCCGTACGAATCGTCCGTCAGGCTCCCGATGTAAGACGGAAAAATCGCCCGGAGGAGAGACGAAGGACCCATCCTGTGCTTTGGATTGGGCGAAATTAATTGCATTCCCGTTTCCATTGATCAGCAAAGCCGATCCGTCGTCGTTGACGACAATTTCTTCGATCTCTGCAAAGCTCCATCCGGAACCCAAGGGGCTGTCGATCAGGTTGACGTGGGCCAACGTTCGGTCATCAGACACGGTGCTTCCAGTAAACAGTCGATCTTCGGGACTGTCTGCAAGTTGCCCCAGCCCAACCGTGACGGTGTAGGGAATCTGTCCCGAGGGCCACTGCGACAGATCGAGTTGAACGGCCCCATTGGCATCGGTAACCGGTATGTTGGGATTCGGCCCCGGATTCCCATCGCTGACAAGTTGCCAATAGCCTCTGACGGAGAGCGACTGCCCAAGGTTTTCGGCCGTGACTTCCGCGTACATTCCTGCCCGGTTTCCAAGCCGGGCGTTGTCATAACCGACTGGAATGATCGGACGTGGATCGGCACGCAGCGAGTCGTAGACCAAGACCAGACCGCGATCATCGCCGAGTGATTGATAGGTGACCAAATCGTGCGTTTCCACCACGCCACCCGTCAATGGATCCACGTTAGACGTGAATGACAAACCACATGAGATATTTGGACATCCATCCAGCGGCCCAGGGAGCGGATCCGGAGTTGGCGGGTCTGGTACTGGCAAAGGAAGATGCCAACTGCTGCTGCGGATGCCGCCGGAAATCGTCTCGATCCTGGTTCCATCGGCGCTCACCCGCTGTTGTCCGGCAACCGCAAACTCTCCGGTCTCATGATCGATCGACCAAAGGTCCAAAATCGTTCCGGCAGGCCAGCCGGCCCGGTTTGGGAACGTAATCGGCGCAGGCGTATCAAATTCGAAACCTGCAGGCTGAATGGTGATCACGGTATCTGGCAGCAGATTCTTCGGTAGCGCTGCCGGCGTGAGCTCAGGTGGCACTTCCGTGATCGACAGCTGGCCATCGAATAGATTACCGTTGCGATCCCGAAGTGTTCCGGCTGCGACTTGCAAGGTGACGGGCACCTCACCAGGTCGCAACGTGACGCTGACCGTAGTGTTAACGTTCGGGTCGATGTTGACGGCTTGTCCGAGATCGAGTTCGGGAAGATAGATTGGACGCCCGATCTGATTATTGATTCCCTGCAAGACCGGATGCTCCAGGAGCAGATCGACGGGTTCGGCGACATAGGGATACGCCTTGTCCTGTACTTGCACATCCTCGCCATGGAATTGCAGCGAATCCGGAATTCCGGTGGGTGTATGGCTCAAATCGTGCGCGAGTAACTGGCCCCAAAACACGAACAGCGCCGTGGCGTCCGATGCACCGGCCGTAGGTTGGGTCTGCGCCATCACGCCGTTTGAAATCGCGCGCGCACTCGGACGGTCTTGTCCGGCAGGTGTCGAGACTCCGTCGCCGTAGTTGAGACTTGCATCGACCAAGAGATGACTTCCCGTCGAACCCCACTGTGGATTGGCCGTGTTGTTTCCAGAACCATCCAGCGATCGGAAATCCGTCGACGTTTGGCTTGCAACGGTTCCGGTCGGGACCAGACTGGCGGGCGATTGCGACGTGGAAAAGACGTTGGCCGGAAGATTGGTGATTCCACTATTGCGCTGAATCAGACCGGAAAGCGTAGTAGAACGAATCTCCACGAGTTCGTTTTCGGTGAATTGTCCGTTTTCGTACCAGAATCGATCGCTATCGCGAATCAGCTCGTATTGCTTTGCAATCACGGTTTGGAAAAGTTCGCCGACCATCGAACCAACGACATGGTCTTCGGCCAACCCACCCACGAAGACGTCAATATTTTCAACCGATCCGTAGACGGAACGAAGATTGTCTTGAATTGAAACGCTAGCCGTGATTCCGTCGAAGTCGCTGACGGGCGGCAACCCAAATTCGATACGTGCCTGGTTATAGCTCGGCAATCCAAGATCGCGTCCGCGCTGAATGCCCATTGCGGCCAAGTCCATACCGCCACTGCCTGGAGGTCCGAATAGGAAATTGCGAATCTCATCGATCACTTGAGTATCGATCTCTTCGCTGATCTGGTTCGCAGCACCGCGAAGCAAGGAATCGATTCCATCATTCAGAATCAATCCGGTGTTGAAAAACGCTTCCCGAAGTCCGATGGGATCGAGTGCATTGCCATCCTGATCGACTCGCTCGATGGTCGCGGAAGATTGACTGTGCCCGATCCGAAATGCCGCTGTTGTGAACAGTGCTCCAATTCCGGGTTGCAACGCAGGGTCGTATCCTTGGTAGGGTGCAATGGATCCGTTACCGAGCAGCAGCGGAAGATATTCGCTGTACGTGATGTGCTGGATTTGGGCAATGACTTGACGCCGGGCCAATTCGAATATCTCGTCGCCGGACAGCAATGGATCATCCGATCCGATCTCTGCGGCCAAGCGATTGTGCTCACGCAGCAGAACGGTGTGCAGCGATGTGAGCACTGGGTTTTCGCTGGAACGCACGTCACCCGCGACAAATGTTTGCGTCGGATCAACGATCCCCGCGACGTCGTTTTCAAGCAAACCGTCAGGAAAATAGGTTTCGTTGTTCAGCGGTAGCAATTCTCCCGGGCTCGTCTTGAGCTGACCGCTACCATCGAACAATCGTAGCGCGTCCGATCGAGACTGATCGGAACCATAAATGATGCTTCCATCCAAAAAACTACTGACCAGGTTCGGATGGCGTCGGGGATTGGATGAACCCGTACCGGTCTGCGTGTCATACTGCGCCCGCCGGAACTCAATGACCTCTGCTCCAGTACTGAACGGATCGAAATAGACGTCACCCAACGGAACTTCGACATCGAACGACTCCGTCGGCATCAGGTGCGGAGGTAGCGTTAATTCGAATCGACCCGCAGAGTCCGTTGTGACGGTTAGTCGGCCGAGCGTGACCGGCACACCCGCCAGAGGCGTCTGGGACGTGCTGAGCACAACGCCACTGATCCGCGTCGTATCCATCGAGTCAGAAACGACATCAAGTGTGACCGTCTCACTGACTTCATCCGCACCATCAAATGCCAGTACGGTGAATTCGTAGCTGCCTTCATCACCGGGCAACGGAGCAATTGACAGACGATTGCCATCGAGACTCACGTTCGGCAGACGCTGGTTGGAACGAAGAAAGAAATCGATCGGATCGCCATCGGAATCATTCGCGATTAGTTGTACTTGGACGTTTGCTCCCGGATTCATGGACAGGGGACCGATCGAAGCCAGCACCGGTGGGGCGTTGGAGTGTCCCGAAAAGCTCTCGACGTTCATCGCGAAGGGGACCAGCGTCGGATTCGTGATTTCGAGCAAAACCGGTTGAGAGGTCTGTCCACTGCGCAGTCCGCCGCGTGAAATTGCACGACGAAAACTGAGATAGGGGTTTCCAGTTGCGTCGAATCCGGATGGTGATTGAACGCTGACGCCGTTGGGAAGATTCTTTAGAACGACGGCGATCAATCGACCAGTATCGGGTCCGTCGATTCGCACTTGCAATTCGGCGACATACCTGCCGGTTGCGTGGTCGAGTCGAACATTGGAGATGATGGATGACAATTCTGAGTTTGGCAAAAGCTCGCCGATATCAAGGGCATCCCCAATGGGAACCACATCTGTCGGATTGGAAAACGGGACCGCGCCATTACGTTCAGAGCCGGAATCGACGATGATCGGACTAATCGCGACCGATGTCCCCGTGTCATGGTCTTGATTGATCAGTTGAAATCGAATCTCCCCGTCCACCCCGCCAGGAAGCCCCGCTGCGTCGATCTGTACTGTGGTTCCGTTAAATGTAACCAGACCGGTGGCGAACTCCACATTTGCTCCTGAAAGCTGGAACAAAGCAGTTCCCGGTGTGCCTCGATCAACCAATGTCTGAGACGGATTACTCTTGTTGACGAAATAGACCAGGAAAAGGTCTTCAGTGGATACAGTCTGATCGGCTGAATCCAAGTCCATCCTGACGTCAAAGGACAATGTCGAAGCGCCGGCAAGTTCTGATGCCACGACAGTTTGCGATTGCTCGACGACCCCGTCGGTGGATTCCTCTAGAAGCAACCAATCACTTGGTGCGACGTTCTTCACGGTGACGTTCGTTGAAACTTGATTTCCGGTGGAATCTTCGGCAAAAACCGTGATCTCGTTTTCACCAAACTCTAGTGGTATCGCAGAAGCTTCAAACGTTCCACTATCACCCGTTTCAAGAACGCGATTGAGTACGTCGAAGCGAATTGATACGTTCGGATCAGACTGCCCGATCAGAGTGACGAACCGTCGCTCGGTAATAAAATCTCCGATTGCCCCCGTGTCAGAATTTAAGGCCAATTCGATGACTGGGATGGCTGGGGCAGTGCGGTCCAAATTGACCACCGCCGTAACCACCGTCCGATTGCCGGCGGCGTCGCGCAATTCGAATGGGATCGTATTGTCACCGTCGTCCAAGGGGACGTCTTCGAACGTGATCGATCCCGCCGCATCCGCTTGACCTTGCCGGCCGTCGGCCAGGAGTGTCACCCAGGAATGGGGTTCCGTTTGCACGTCGATCGAGACACTGCTCAGACGCGTCGCACCGTCGCCAAGGACGCCGGTGTCGGACGCCGCGGCCAATTGGGCGGTGCCCGTGGGAGCGATCGTGTCCAAGACATAGGTCACCGATTCGAGCGGCGATGCGTTGCCGGCCACGTCGGTCGCAAGCAGCGTGAACGTGTGCGTTCCGTCGGCGTCGGCACCCGCGGCGGTCGAGTCAAACGTGTACTGTCCCGCGCCGTCAAATCCGACCGTGAAAAAGTCGCCGCCATCGTGTCGGGCTTCCAGTAGGCTGACACCAGCGACCAGATCATCCACTTGCCCTGAGACGGTCACCGCGGTGTTGGTGATCTGGTTATTTGTCGGTGTTGCAATCGAAACCACCGGAGGCGTTGTGTCGAGCGAAAACGCCAGTGACTGCTCCGCGCTGTTGCCAAACGCGTCGGTCGCCGACAAACGCAACGTGTGCGTGCCATCGGCCAGCACGCCGCCGCCGAATGCCGCCAACGTCGCGCCATCGAGCAGGAGCGACCCGTTTGGTTCCAGCAACGAGGTCACGTCGACGGCGGCTGACGAGTCGATCGTAGCGGTCAGGCTCGCGATGGCGTGTTCGTCCGTGATGGTAGCGATCACGTCGGCCACACGCGTGATTCGATCGGTCGACGAAACTCCGGTATCGCTGATCAATCGTAGCGAGATCGCCGGAGGTGTGACGTCCGTTGGTAATCGCGTGACCAGTAGGTTCGCTTGTGATGCGTTGCCAACGACATCGACGACCGTCGCGGTGAACAGGTTTTCGCCCAACAACAGCGGAAGATCGGAAAAGGCAATCTGCCCGGCCGAGTCGGCGGTCGCCGCCCGAATCGATTGTGACAGGTCTCCGTCACGATACAGTGTCACCGTCAATCCCGGCTCGGTGGCACCAATAAGCGACACTATTTCAAAGGTTGTCGCCTGATCACCGGTCGGCGCGCTGTCCGATTCCGGGGCTAGTTGCAGCGAGAGATTCGGGGCCGTGGTGTCCAGCACGACATCGATGACCGCCCGACGCTGCTGCCCAAAACTGTCCGACGATTGCACCGTGATGGAATTGGGACCTTCGGCTAGAGCCATCGACGCAGCAAAGGCTCCCGCGCCATCGGCTGTCCCTTCCACGTCGAAGATCCCGTCCGAGTCCAGGTCCAGTTGCACCCGTGCGTTGGGGTTGGTGGCGACGGAGATCGTGTGATCGACCAAGGCGGTGAGCGACGTGCCATCGGCGAGCGTGACCTCGGCTGGCGGTGCAAGTTCAGCGGCGAGGTCGAGGGGCGTCACGTTCGTGGTGACGCCCAAGTTGCGGAGCAAATGGCCTGAATCGAAGGAGGTCAGGTAGCCGTCCAGATTGACGTCGGCTTCGATGGCGTAAGAACGCCCGCGAAGCAGATTGATCAGCAGTGTGCGATCATCCAGATAGACCTGTCCGTCGCCGTTGATGTCGCCGGCCAGGAACACGGAAACGTCGAATTCTCCGATCGTCCCCTGCTCGGCGGTGACTTCGAACGTGTAGTCGCCCGGCGGCAATTCCGCGACAACGACGCTGGCCGAGTCGGACGCGGAGAGGGAATTTCGTGCGTAATTGAGTGGGTACAGGTTTCCCTGGGCATCCCGAACCAGCCCCGCGGACGGATCGAGTGATGAGCCATGGGCGGCGTCGACGCGGAACCCCAACACTTGCGTTCCCCGGCTGCTCTGAAAGTCTCCAGCGCGGACGGCGAAGGGGATGGTTTGCGACGGCTGCTCTGAACTGATCTGTCCCTGGAAGTGGGCGATCACGTTTGCGGCATCCGCATCGAGGACGATTCGCGGTTCCAGCGATTGAAACAGCGCCCGTCGCGACTTTGTCTTTCGGCGTCGGGAGCTGGATTTCGAACGGTTCCGATCGGTGAAGAAGCTGTCGTACATCGTCGCGGGGATCTCGCTGTAAGAAGCAGGGTATCCCGGATCAAGTCTTTTGTGCGTAGGTCATGCTGTGCATGACGATTCCTGCTGTCATGCACAGCATGACCTACACCACGCAAACAGGTGTCATGCAGAGCATGACCTACGGCCTGACCGGGAGGCCAAGATTCGGCCGGAGTTCATGCGACATTCGCGGATGATACGTAGGGTAGAAAATGAGCTTTTTTGAACGTTTTTCTCGGGAGCACGATTCGGCAGGCCGTCGAACCGATGTTCGGGCGTTGTGTAGGTCATGCTGTGCATGACAATGGCGTCGTGTATTGTTGTGTCATCCACAGCATGACCTACGCCAAGAAAACGGGTGTCATGCACTACTGCGATTGGCCCCTGATCAAAAGCTCTGCTTCACGGCGAAACAAGTGGATTGTCAGCCTGCGATTCCAGTGTGGGGCTGTCGACAGTTCCTGTTCTGCTTCCTCGTTGGCTTGCTCCAGGGTCGCCAGAGCCGTTTCGCGTTGCCCAAGATGCTCGTGGGCCATCGCTTTCAAATACAGACCATAAACCGTCGAATGCTGGTTTTTTCGACGGGCTTCAAAGGCTCTTTCGAACGTGGCGAGTGACTCTTCGTATCGCCCCGCGCGGAATTGCAATGCTGCCAGACACTCCATATGCGACGGTGCGGTATCATTCGACTCTGCAACACGGCGGGCGATGTCAATCGCGTGGTCGAATGACTGCATCGCGTCGGGAATCAACGCCAGGTTCCATAAACAGAAGTATTTGGCGTCCGAGTTTTTTAGACTCTCAACCTGAGCCATCCCGAGTGATGACAGCTGATTCGCTTCTTCATGACGATTGACCCATGCGTTTGCCAACACACCAGCGTACAAGCCGAAATAAGATTGTTCGCAGTCTAATCTGCGCAGCTGCAGGAATTTCGTTGCGACTTGAGCGGCATTCGTCCAATCTTCCCGGTCGATCGCATTGCTTAGCTCTTCGTTGATCGACTCAGCAAGCCAGGTGAGCATTTCATCCGACTCGGCATATTGCATTCCACTTTGGCCATCCCAAATCTGGAGGAGCCCGGATTGATCCATCGCGGCAAGCTTGGTTCCGTCGGGCGACCAGGAAACCTTTTCAATCGGCTGTTCCATTTTGAACGAGATCAGGGTGGCACCTGTCTTTGCATCCCACACTTGCACAACGCGATCACACCCCCCCGAGGCGATTCGGTTGCCGTCCGGATGCCAATCCATCGTTTGTACACGTGCAAGATGCTTGATGGAGGAGTATTGCTTCGTGAGTCCGGGTAGTGAAATGACTTCGCAGTACCCATCCATGGTCCCGGCGGCGATCGCGGTTCCGTCGGGTGACCAAGCTAAACTGATTGCCGCGATACGATTTGGACCAATTTGGCAACGATGGAGAATTTCCCCCGCGGAAGGGTCAACAACGTAGAGGTAGCCATGATTTCTAATACTCCCGTCTTGGCCAGCGGTTCCACGTCCGACAATGCCAAGCAACTGAGCATCTTGTGACCACGCAAAATCGCGACAGTCAATAAACAGAGTGTCACCTATTGGTACAACGTTGCCCGACAAGTCCTTTACGTTCGGTTGTGTCCAATGAGCTTCTTGCGACGCGATCTTGGTGGAATCAGGGCTGACTTCGAATGTGCGGGCAGTCACCCCCGATAGCCCTTGTACAATACCTTTGCTTCTCCAAACTTCCAGGTCGCGATCGCGAAGTAGCACCGCGGTGTCGACTCCTTGGAGTAACCAATTGCCGTCGTGTTTTCCCAAATCCGAGACTTCTTGCTTTTCGTTTTTGGAAAACACAAAATTAGTGAGGCGACTTGTTTCAGAAATGAATTGAATCGTGTCATTATCTAACCACGCGAAACCAGGAAGGGCTCCTTCTGGTCGCGTGTCCATCGTCCATCCTGTCGCCTGGTCCTGTAACTGCCAGACACGAATTTGACCATCATCTCCGCACGACGCGAGACGTTGTGAATCTGGGCTCCATGCGAGGCCGTTTACGGTCGCTTGATGACCTCCGAACGAATACCTTAACTCCCCGTTCTGCACATCCCAAACCTTCACAAAGCCGTCTTTACTGCAGGAGGCCAACCAACGGTCGTCCGGACTCCATCGCATACTGAAAGCTTCGAAGTGTGCTTGAAACGAATTTTCGGTCGATCCGTTCGACAAATCGAAAACGGTTGCAACGCCGAAATGATCACTTACGGCAAGGCGGTTCGATTGCGTGGAAAACGCTCCAAAGGCAGGAAGAACGGTTGACAGCAGTTGTATGCGCAAGAGACGCTGTGCGTCAAAAAAGTATAGCTTCGGAGGGTTGGTAAGAACTCCAATGAGACTGAAGTCGTGGTTCCAACCGGCAAGTTGGATGTTCGCTGGACACGCCGTTTCCCAGATTAACTTCCACTCATCTTGCTGCCGCTCGTACAGGAACAGGTTTTTGATGTTCCTATCGGATGTGCCCTGAATGGTACCTACCAATAACTGCTTTCCATCATCACGCCAACGAACAGTCCACACAGAATCTGCGGTCGTTTGAATTTCCTCAACCGAATCTGTCTTTCTGTTCCAGATTCGGACCTTTTGATCCTCCGATGCGGAGCCCCAAGCCAGATAATTTCCGTCGGGGCTCCACCGGACACAAATAGCAAGCATGCCTCCTGAGTCCCAAGCTTTCAGCAATTCACCAGTACTCCAATCCCAAATGGAACAGTTTCCGTCATCGCTAGCTGATGCGATCCACTTACCATCAGGACTCCAGTCGATTTCTGCGACCGAAGCGTGGCTCGCATGCAAGGATCGAAAGCTCTGCCGAGATTGATCTAGCAAGTAATACCATTCCCAGCCGCGAAGATCATTGTGGCGCTGGGAATTGGAGTAAGGGGTTAGCAACTGGAACGCATTGAAATGGGCTCCAGACTCGATGTTTTTCGCCGCCAGGCGGATATTTGAAACGTAGAGTGCGTTTTCGGCCCGCAGTTTTTCTGCCTCCGCTCGTCGATTCTCTTGATCAGCTGCGTCCGCCGCGTCGCGTGCCTGCGTCGCGGACTGTTCGGCGCGAAACGCGTCCCGTTCCGCCGTCGTCATCAGCGACTTGTACTGTCCCGCAAGCGTGTTGGCTTTCATGGCGTAACGCATACTGATCCATGATCCGGTCACGGCGGTCAGGACCACGCAGCCGACGGCGGCAAGCAGGAATCGATGTCGTTTGACGTATTTGCGAGTCAGATACACCAGCGACGGCGGACAGGCCTCAACCACATCGCCCGAGAGCCAGCGCTGCAGGTCATCAGCCAGTTCACGTGGCGACTGGTACCGTCGATTGCGATCCTTTTCCAACGCTTTCATCACGATCCAGTCGAGATCGCCAACGATGTTGCGACGAATCTGCTTCGCTTGCAACCCGCGATATTCGGCGATTGTGTTCAGCTGATCATTCGCTGTGCTGATGCGACGACTCGGCTTCGGCGCGTCCGAGTCGGCGATTTCATGCAGCAGTCGCTCATGACTCATCACCTTGGCAGATTCCCGATCGATGGGTGTTGTGCCGGTAATCAGCTCATAAAGTAAGACACCGAGCGAGTACACGTCGCTACGCGTGTCGACTCCCATTTGGGAAAGCGTCGCCTGCTCGGGACTCATGTAGAGCGGCG
>JAGQPO010000423.1 GCA_020426665.1 Planctomycetales bacterium | reverse complement strand
GCGACGTGAAAGATTACGTGCGATCACCGTTCAAGTCAGTCCGCCCGATGAGATGCCACTGGAGGCCGCGATGGATTTGGTCAACCGCCAGATCGTGTCGCCATTGATCGACGAAGGCGTGATCGGAAACGAATACTTTGTCGCTCTTTCGGGTACCGCAGACAAATTGAGACAAGCTTGGGATGCGTTGCGATTCAATTTTCTGATGGCGCTCTTGATCACGTATTTGCTAATGGCTGCACTGTTCGAATCGTGGCTGTACCCGTTGGTCGTGATCTTTAGCGTTCCGCTGGGCGCCGTCGGAGGCATCATCGGATTATGGGTGCTGAACTTTTTCGTCCCCCAGTCGTTGGATGTCTTGACGATGCTCGGGTTTATCATCTTGATCGGAACGGTCGTCAACAACGCGATCTTGATCGTGCACCAGTCGTTGGTTCACATGCGAGAAGAACACGTCGCACCAATCGAAGCGGTGCCGATGAGCGTCCGCACGCGTATTCGCCCCATTTGTATCACCACGCTGACCACCGTATTGGGTCTGTTGCCGCTGGTCATGTTTCCCGGTGCGGGAAGCGAACTCTATCGAGGTTTGGGCGTCGTCTTTTTGGGCGGCATGATGGTGTCGACCTGTTTCACATTGGTGCTGGTCCCCGTTGTCTTTGTTTTGTTTATGGATCTCCGAAACGCGCTGAACCTGTCGCCGGAAACGACGAACGTTTTAGAATAGTCGGCGACCGATAACCGGCGGATACTCGACGTCCACAGACCGCTGGCGAAGGCATATGAATCATCGACAGGAAATCGCATGAAGTACACCGCACCTTCGAGCACGGACCCGAGGGCCAGACCAACTCCATTTACGTTCTACCCTCCCAAGAACAACTCACTGGTGACGTGGCTGGTGCAGATGGGGATCCGGTCGTCGATCCGCCGAAAGTTGCGTGTCACTGAGATCGAAATCAGCGACGATGATCTGGAGACACTGCGGCGGTTGAAAGGAGAACGTTGCTTGCTGACGCCCAGCCACTCGGGCGGATTCGAGCCTCACATCATCATGTATCTGTCGAAGTTACTCGGCGAGCAATTCAATTTCGTGGCCGCGATGGAATTGTTCGAAAGGTCACGGATCAACCGCTGGCTGATGCCACGGATGGGTGTTTACTCGATCATTCGCGGCGCCGTCGATCGTCAATCATTCAGCATGACGCGCCAGTTGCTGGCGAGCGGGAAACGCCGACTGGTGATCTTTCCCGAAGGTGAAGCGATCTGGCAGAACAGCGTCGTCCTGCCGTTCCAACAGGGCGTGTTCCAACTCGCTTTCAAGGGTTACCAGGATGCCGAGAAAGAAACGGGGCCGACTCATTTGTACTGTGTCCCGATCGCGATCAAGTACACGTACCTGCAAGACATGCATGGCGAGATCGATGCTTCACTGACGCGGCTGGAGTCAAAGTTGGACCTCAGCAACGAAGCGTCCAAGGCGACACGCTATCGAAGACTTAGGCAGATTGTGGAATCCGTTGTCGCGGCCAATGAGAAGGCGAACGATTTCAAACCGGCCGCTGAAAGCGATCTGGGTGATCGCGCCGAACAATTGAAACTGCACGCCATCCGTCACTTGGAGCAGAAACTTGGGCTAACCCCGACGAACAGACAAACGATGTTGGATCGGATTCGCGCGTTGTTCAATGCGGTGGACCACATTGTCCATGAAGAACCCAGCGGGTCCGAGTACGAACGGCAACTCGCCACGGAACGTCAGAATGCAGTCAAGGAACACTATGATGCACTTTGGCGATTGTTACAGTTCAGTGCGCTACACGACGGATACGTGAAGAAATCGATGACATTTGAACGGTTTCTTGATGTGCTGTGCCTGCTGGAAATGGAGGTCTGCAAGGAGCGTAAAATTTGGGGCCCGCGGATGGCCCGCATCAAGGTCGGACAACCGGTCGACTTGAAAGACCACATATCAGATTACAACTCCGACAAACGTGGAACGCTCCAGGCGGTGACGATGTTGCTGGAAACCTCCGTCAGCAAAATGCTTGAGGATCTTGAAACCGAATGCCAACTCGTCAGCGACACTGCCGAAAATTCGGTAGGATGATCGATTGAATCTCCACGTTAACGTTTTCGCGACCGTTGTATCGAAGAGGCCTGGTGATGAAATATCGATCCGCGCGAACCGTTGCTCGCAACTGCGGCGGTTGGATTTGGCTGGTCGGGACATTGATTTGCGGTGGCGCGATTGATTGCGGTGGCCCGATTGTTTCCGCGGCAGAGGACACCGTCTCGGCCACGTTTACAAAATCACAGCGACATTGCATCGACGACAATGCATTGTGGGGACCGGCTGAGAAACAGAACGTGACCACCGTCGAAGCATCGGCGAGTGCCGTTCAATGGCTGATCGCACGAACGCCCTTGCCCATCGCCGAAGAGATCGAACGCGCGGCGAAGATTCACGCCGATGTGCTTGCGAATCACGAAACCTCCGATGGACCGCCCCCGGTCGCCGACATCTTGTCGAACTTGGTCGACGCGATTCCACCGCGAATGCGTTCTGCCGATTATCAGTTTACGGTCACAATCGTCGATCAGAACGAGCAGAATTCGTTTTCCGCCGGTGGCGGTCACATCTATCTCTCGGATCTTTTCTTGCAGTCCAGTCCGGCTGATGATCCGGTGGGCCGTGATCGCATCGCGTTTGTGCTGGCACACGAGTTGGGACACCTTTGTTTGGGACATGCAAAACGATTGTTCCAAAGAGAATGGTTGCGTGACGAACTGAAGCGAGACATTGAGGCAGACTCGGAGCGAAAAGGCAACGGAGAACAGATCGTTGGATTCGTTCGTGGGGTCGGCGCCGTTCTGGAAGCTTCGTATTCGCGTGAAGATGATTTCCATGCAGATTTGTTTGCAATCCATTTGTGTCGCAACGCAGGATTTGATGTCGAAAACGGACTCGATGTCCTTCGCCGCGGCGCCGTCGCACAGAACACCTCTCTGCTGCTTGATCCTCCGGAACGCCTGGGCGTCCCGCCGGTTGAACCGGAAATTCAAGCCGCGACAACCGGCGAGTCGTTCACGCTGGCGTCGCGGCCGACGTTTTCCCATCGCCTAAGACGCGTCCGGCTGGAACTTGATGGATTGATTTACGGAGATGAATACGGGCTGTTCGAATTTGATCGTGAAAGCTTGGAATTGCAGTTCGCGGAGGCAAATAGCATCCGGCCGGGCGAACGAGTCGTTGTGTGCATCCACGGGATGGAATCGAGCCTTGGCGTGTACAAACGGCTGATGGAACATCTGGCCGAATCGGATGCGGATGCAAAGATTCGCATTTTTGGCTTCCAATATCCCGCGGACGAGAGCCTTGCCCGCAGCGCCAAGTACCTTGCCCGTGAAATGCGCCGCGTCGGCGCCGAGTCGGCAGAAGTCGATTTTGTTTGCCACAGTGCCGGAGGTCTCGTACTTCGCCATTACGTTGAAGTGGACGGCGGCGATGCTCACCGAGTCTACTTCCAGGGCACACCGCATTTGGGCAGCAACCTCGCGGCGCTGCGAAGTTTGCTGGAAGTCGGACAATTCATGGGTGATCTAAATCTTGGGTACGACGCTGCATTGGCTTCAGCGATTCGCGACGGGCACGGCCAGATCTCTTACGATTTATTGCCCAATAGCTTGTTTTTAACATTCTTAAATCGTCCTTCACGGCAGCGGCATTTGGAACGATACACCATCTATCGTGGGCAAGCGTTCTCGCTAACTCGGTCGTTAGTTATTAAAGCAGCTTGGTCAACCACACTCAAAACTCTTGCCCGGCGATTAGACGCGAAAGGCAAAGACGACGTGAACGCCAAATTTGCCCGCGCAGCCCTGGACGCATTGATTTTGCCCGACGAGATTATTGCAGGCGATCTGTGTGTGACGCCTGGCAGTGCAGGGCTGGACGGCGTGAATCAAATCTACGACTATCGGTTGAACCACAACGCGTTACCGCGTGATCCCGACGTGGTCGACCACTTGGTACGACAACTGATTTCGGACAACCAGTGACGGTACTGCCATGACGTAGGCGGCAAAGACACCTTGGTATCGATTTCAGTCATGCAACGGGTCACCGGAGACCCAATTCCACGTGGATTCCAGGACCTCATCTTGGACGTCGGATTCGTTAGATGAAACTTGTTCAGATCCCACAATGTTGGTCGATCCTGTTCCGCACATGTGGCTTTCATCGTTAGCCAAACCGATTCGTTTACTTTCCAGATGATTTGATTGAACTGGTGTGCCATCACGTGTCTCCTCCGCAATGACGGTCTTACGGGTTTCAAGCATTACCCTGATTTCGTCTGATGCAAAAAACTCCCCTTCGCCTTCATTCGCTCCGATGGCAAGCTGATTAATGACTTGTAATGCGTCAAGAACGGTCAGCTTTTGATCTCGGTTGACGTCGTAGAACTGAAACAATGCCGGATCGACCAAACGGGGATCGACAAGGGTGCCTTGTGAGTCGACCACGGTTCCCCGACCGATGGCGTTAATCGCGACCAACGCATCACTGGCGGATAATCTCGCGTCGTGATTGATATCGAATCGGTCCAGAGGATTCGTCCAAGAGAGTGGTCCGACCAGGCGAAGTGTGGCGTCGCCCTGGTTGAAGTGCCTTTCAAATTGATCGTCGACCGTCGCGACGGTGGAGTATTCCCAACCGTCATCAAAGGTCACCGTGTCATCGGTGTCCGAGATCACCAACAATGTCCGGTCCGGCGTCAGCGATTGTATCTTAGCGGCATCGACCAGCAGCGAGTTTCCCCCAGAGCCACGGATGTCGATCAGCACCACACTTGACAGTAACGAGTCCGCGAGTGTCTTCATGTCGACTGTCTCGCCGGAAGACGTCAAGACGATGGAGTCGGGAGATCTGGAAAGATTCAGCAAATTACTGTCAACATTGCGGTTGCCGAATGCGTCACCGACAGAATCTTCGGGCAACTGGATCCACGCGTCACCCGAACCACCGACAGCCAAGGTTGCTGCGTAGTCCCTTCCACTGCCAGATAACTGTGTGAGCGTTACGCCGGTGAGAACGAAATCTCTTTCCGACAGTCCTTGCACGTTTTCATCAAACGAGATGGCGAGCGCAAAGACTCCTGCAGGTGCTGTTTCGACTGCGGAAAGCGTGGGAGTTGGACGACCGGAGTCGACGGAAACTACATTACTGGATGCAGCCGTTGACTGGTTTCCGGCTGCATCGCTGACAACGCCATCGGGTAATGAAGCAGTGAATGATCCATCAGTGACGCCTGCTACGAAGACGACATAACTTTGGCCGCTAGTGTTCTCGATGACTTGCTGAACCACCCCGCTGGCCAAGACCAAATCGATTGCTTCAAATCCGACGACCGGCTCACTAAATCCGACCTCGATCTCCATTGTGGTCAGTGTGGTCGAACTCGCGCCGCGAAC
>JAGQPO010000422.1 GCA_020426665.1 Planctomycetales bacterium | reverse complement strand
CTATCGCTTTTGGGGGCAACTAATGCGTTGGGCGATCGCTGCGGACATGTCGTCGGGCAACCAGATGGTTCGAATTCGAACAGGAAAAACGCTTTACGCGACCAATCAATCCGTCGATGTTGATGTCGAGCTTTCCGATACCGATGACCAACCCGTCGTCCGCGATGACATCGACGATGAAACGCTGCAACTCAGACTGTCGGTCGGCGGCGAATCCAGGACCGTACCGATGTCACCCGACAGCGAACGTCCCGGTCACTATCGGGCAGACATCCGAGACCTGGCGCCGGGCGTTTATCAAGCAACCCCAACAGGAACGCTGATCGACACATTGATGTCCGCCAACCCGGACAATGACTCAGCGTCGAACATCGATGCAGTGGCAACATTTACCGTCAAAGCCGACTTGCCCAGCGAGTCGGTCGACACTCGAGCCAACCGCGTGTTGGCCAGCCAGGTTTCCGAATTGACCGGCGGCCAAGTGTTGCCTCCGACGGCGGTCGATGAGGTGTTGCAGCTAACCAATTTGGAACCGGTCCTGACTCACAGTGTCCAGCGCGAACCGTTGTGGCAGCGTTGGCGATACTTGTGGCTCGTCCTTGGATGCCTTCAAACCGAATGGATCATCCGCAAGTGGAGAGGTCTTTCTTAGTCATGTCGACAACGATATCAACGCGACGATTTCCATCCGCGATCGAAGGAAAACTGCGATCGGTTCGCTGGCGTCACGCGGCGCTTGCGATCGCCTTCGCCGTAAGTTTTTCGATCGGCATCCTGCTGGTACTCATGGTCCTGTCGATGGTGATCGATTGGCTGTTTCCCTTTGCGCCCTTTGGCCTGCGATGGGCGATGACGGCCGGTACGCTGGTCGCCGCCGTGGCGACGGCAGCCTGGCTAGGGATTGCGCCCGTTCGTCGCGCGCTGCATTGGCATCGGGCGGCCAACGCGGTCGACGGCGATATTCCGGAATTGGAGGAGCGATGGTCCACCGTCGCCAGTCTCTCCGCGCGGAACCGATCGAATGATTCGCCGGTGCAACAGGCGATGGCCAGTCAAGTGATTAGCGAAGCGATCGCGATGGAACGCATCGTCCAGCCACGCCGCGTCGCGCCACCGGTTTCCCTTCGACCGGCATTGATCGTTGCCTCCATTGGCATCGCGTTGTTAACGATTTTGTATCTGCTGAATCCCCCACAGACGTCGGTGCTGCTGCATCGGTTCTGGTCACCGCTGTCGAACATCACGGCAACTCAATTGACCAGCGTGACGGGCGACCAGTTCGTCCCACGCGGCGATTCGGTCGAACTGGTCACCGAATTGGTCGGTGTTCCGCGTTCCAACGCGACGCTGACCGTCTCGCACACCGACGGCAGCATCGAAACCTATCGGCTGAGACCGAACGACGCGGCGCCGGAAACGTTCGTCCAGGCGATACGTGTTGACGAATCGCTGTCCTATCGTGTCCGCGCCGGCGACGCACAAACGCCCTGGCACCAATTGAATGTTATCGACTTTCCAGAATTGGAGCAAATTCAATTCACAGTCGATTTCCCGGAGTACACCGATCGAAAACGCGTCGAAAGCGATCGCTTGCCCCGTCGGGTGAAAGTCACCCAGGGCAGCATGTTGCATTTGGCGATGAAGCCGCTCCTGCCGCTCAAGGAATTGTCCCTGGCGCTAAGTGATCCGAATCAATCCGTGGCGACTCGTTCAGAGGAACCGACCGAGCAGATCCAGATTCTGCGTCCCGATTCCGAAGGCTGGTATCGCTTTGAGATGCAGCTGATCGACGATGTCCTTTTGCGTCCCTCGTTGCTCAGCGAACATGACTTGGAAAACCAACGTCGACTCTTTTCCCGAATCGATGTGGTCGTGGACAAGGCACCGGTCGCACGAGTGATCACCCCCAGTGATGAACTGGCCGTCGCCGAAGATGAAGTGATCGAGATCGAATTCGAGGCTCACGATGACCACGGGATCATGAAAGCCGAGCTGGTTGTCTTTGACGAATCCCAGAAAGACGCCGACGGAAATGCCAAGGTTTTAGAGGTCCGCGAAATACCACTCGACGACCAGGCGATGCAAAAACACCTGTTGGCCAAAACTCAACTGGATCTCAAGAAGCTCGACATCAAGGAAGGTCAAGAGATCAGTTACGCCATTCGCGTTACCGACAACCGTATGCTCAACCTGTCCGACCAGAAACTTTCCGCCCCGAACTCCAGTCTGGCTGGGCAACAAAACCCGCAGCAACAAAAGGACCAAAAACAAAAGGACTCCGACGGAGCGGCACAGGGCCAAAACGCGGACCGGAGTGAACCGCGGGAACGATCCGGCGCAGATCTCACCAAGATGACCGAACTGCTGGCGGAGCAAAACGAGAATCCATCTTCCGCCGAAGACTCGATGGCGGAACCTTCGACCGATGACACCACGGTGAAGCCAGGGCAAAACTCAACCGCCGAACCCGACAAGACCTTGTCGAACAAGTTGGCAAACAGTCAAGATTCGGCGGGTAACGAACCGGTTCCGACGGGCCAACCTCGTAAAGCATCCGGCGAACGACAGGATTCCGACTTGGACGCTGTCGCCTCAAACGACGCCCCAGCCGATCAGCAAGCGAATTCGGAGGCTGAAATGTCATCCGATGCGACCGGTATCGCGGAAGACGATCCGAAGATCGCCCACGCGGATACGGACAAAGCGGGCATGGACGTGGATAACGGGCGGCCTGGAGAAAATGCTGAAGCACAAACCGATGCAAGAAAGAACGGTTCACTGGCAAGCAACGCTACCACCAAAACGGGCAACAACCAGCCAAATTCAAACCAGCCAAATTCAAACCAGCCCAACACAAATCCGGCAAATTCCAATCGGCCCAACGCAAATACGGCGACACCGCGGCCTGCGGCTCGCAATTCTTCCCCCGCCGCGGCGAACCTTGCCAGCGTGCAGCCACAAAAACCCAACAACACGTCGATCCCCAACGGGACGATGTTGACGGGGCAACGGAGTCGAATGGGACAAAACGTCGTCACCAATCGTCGACGTTTGAAGATTACCGACAAACTGTCTGCGATTGCCGAAGCGGAGAATCGTCCCGGCGAGGAAAATGACATCCGAGAACAGGTCGTCAAGATCGACGAGATGCTCGCCGAAATCGAAACCGGACTGCAAAAACTGGTCGATCACAAGATCGCCGACTCGGATCGTGGAGAACAATTCCGCCGACTCGATCAGGGACTGGGAAACGTCGAAACCTTCGTCGCCGATTTGCGTGAACAGACCAAAGAAAACCAGTTCGCCTTTGTCGGTCTGCAAATGGTCGACATCACGCGCACGCACGTCACACCCGCGCGCGACCGAGTTTTCGCCAGTTCACATCGCCCAGGTGCGAGCGATGTGGATGCGAAAATGGGCCTCCAGCACATCGTCAGGGCGCGTGAATTGCTCGCCGCGTTACTGAAGCGATACGACCGCGTTGAGCAAGAAAAGAAGCTCGAGAAGGAGATGAAAGAGGCCTTCACGATCTATGAGGTCTATGTCGAAAAACGTCGCATGTTGATGCGTGAAGCTCGACAGAACCTGAATCCCATGCAGCGAAAGATGGGGATCATTGAAGTCGACCAGGAGTATTTGGATCGCTTGGCCGAAGTCCTGAAACTGCGCCGCGAAATGATGGAGGAGTTTGCGCAAATGCTGGGCGATGATCCTCGATTGCTTTCTCGGTACATGGAATTGGTTAAACGCCAACAACGATCGCTGCGGGATCAATTGACCGAGATCTCGCAACGTCAATTCGATCTGACCGAGGAATCGATGAGCTGGCTGCAGATCGACGAATCCCAGCGAAGTGAATATTGGACGATCATCACCGAACTGCGTTTGATCACGGCCGGCGAGTTGGCCAAAGACGCAGCCGAGTTGGCCGAACGCGTGGAAAAGCAGATGCCATTGGACATCGAAGCCGTCTCGGGAACGCCGGCGGACGTGATCGCGCAAGCCAAGGCGATCGCACAAGCCGCACGGACGATCAGCTTCGATGCCGAAAATTTGATGACACCCAATACAAGCGATACCGATCCCGGATCCGCCGGCGAGAACGCTCCATCACTGATCACTCAATGCGAACGACTGTTCTCGTTCCTCGACCGATTGCAATTCGAAAACGAAGGTAATGAAGGGATCGCACTGTATGTGGATTCGCGCATCCAAGAAACGCGAGCGGTCGCCGACCAGGCCAACGTGTGGGCAGCGCTACGTGACAGTATCGCTGGCGATTCGTACGCCGGGTTACTGGAGACCGAACAACATCGCCTGTCGATTGCGACTCAAGTCTTGCGAGTCGAAATGTTGGAGATGGAAACCGATCTTGCGGCGCAATTTCAACGACTCGTTGACAGTGACCTGCCGGGCGAGATCAAGGACATGATTCGCCAATTGCACGGATTGATGGAATCGGCCACCTTCAATCAAATCGCCGCCTCGTATCGGGCCGAACGAGAACAATTGGAATCCGCCAGTAAACAACAACAACTAGCCACACAGCGTTTGACGCAAGCCGAAGAACTGTTTGACAAGATTCGCCGCGCCGTCGTCGATCGACTGGACGAAAACGACCCCGACGATCCCAACATTGCGGATTTGCAAGACCCGACGCTGGACGAGTTCCTGGCACGATTGGAACGCGAGCCCAGCATCGCGACCCAACTGGGAATTCCGAATCGCCGAACCAATTTGCGGATTCGGGCCGATGCAATGCTTTGGCAACAATCCCAGCTCGGTGGACTGGGGGCGTCGCAAAGTGCCGCCGCGGCCCGCGCCGAACGGGCCAAAAAGATGCGTCGCGAAACGGAACAGGAATCACCGCCGAAAGGGAAAAAGATAACCGACAAGGAACAAATGTCCGACGAACAGCGACAGCAACGCGAGCAAGAGGACAAGGCCCAGGAGATGCTTGCCAAAACGCTTGCCGAAATCGAAAAGCAGCGAGCCGACGAGAACGTGCCCGACGACGTTCGCAAGCGACTGGACCAAATGGCCGAGAACCTGAAACAAATGATGGAGCGGGATCAAAACGACGAATCCGCGCGACGCGCCTGGGAACGTTTCGTCCAAACCGACGAGGCGCAAACGCTGATGCGAGCCGTGTCTTCGGGTGAATCCCTTGCCGATGAACAATGGAACCGATTGCTGTCGACGCTCGACGATGGGCTTTGGCAGGTCAAGGGTAATCGCCCGCCGGAGGCCTACCGCAAGGCAATCGAACAATATCAGGACCAGATTCGCTCGCTGATGCAGACGATCGACGAGGGATGAGCATGAAACGACACCGTCAAACCGCGAGATCAATTTGCCTGTTGTTGCTGGCTGTGGTGATTTATCCGTCGACTTCCAGAGCACAAGAACCAATACAGGGACCCGCAGGACGAGAGCCTGCGGAACAGGGCATCATCGCAACGTCCAGCAACCTGAGCGCCGCTTTGCCGGCCAGCGAGTGGGCGCGGGTGGAATCGTCCGTCGACCGGGGACTGCATTGGTTGGCCAGCCAACAGGCCCCGGATGGTCGGTTTCCCAGTGACGAAGCCGCACAGCCGGCGGTGACCTCGCTCGCGGTGATGGCGTTTCTGGCCCGTGGACACCTTCCCGATCAAGGTCCCTATGGCAAACAGATTTCCAAGGCAATCGATTTCGTCCTCGATACCCGTCGGCGCCGCGGATACTTTTCGTTACTCCCCGTTCTGCCGCCCGTCGAACACCTGAAACCCTCGCAAACCGTGATCTACAATCATTCGATCGCCGGCCTGATGCTGGGCGAAGTTTACGGGATGTGTTCGGGTGAACGCTCCCAACGTATCGAGGAAGCGATCCACCGCGCGTTGATTTTTCATCGTGAGGTCCAATCACGAACCAAAGGGAAAACGTCTGACATCGGCGGTTGGAGATACGGGTATCCGGAAAGTCCCGATGCGGCGTCCGATATGTCCGTCACCGGATGGGCGTTGATGTTTCTCCGCTCCGCCCGTAACGCGGAATTCAATGTGCCGAAACAGTACTTCGACGAGGGATTGGATTTTGTCGAACTGTGCTATGAACCGGATCCGGAGCAACACGAAAAAGGTGTCTTTCGGTATCGCCCCCACGCGTCCCAATCAACTCCTCAAATCACGCTCGCCAACACCGCATCGGCAACCTTGACGTTGATTCTGGGTGGAAGGCATCAACACGCGGGCGTCACAGCGTCGGTCCGCTGGTTTCGCGGTCGGGATTATCCAAATCCCTGGCAAGACAACTATTACTATTTGGCCAGCTACTACAGCAGTCAAGCGATGGCGCAAGTCGGCGGCGAGACCTGGGAGCAGATCTTTCCCCAGATCGCGGCGGGATTGCTGAAGGAACAAACCGACTCCGGCGCCTGGCCTCCCGGCGGGGCGACGGAACGACGCTTCGATTCGACCTACAGCACTTCGCTGGCCGTGTTGGCTTTGACGCCGGCATACGGATTGTTGCCGATTTATCAACGCTAGACCCTGTCCGGAAGTTACCGGACTAAAGGAACCTTCCTCTTCTCGCCAAATCGAGGTGGCCACATCGTCGGTGATCCACATCAATGGTCCTTGGGAATGGTGTAAAGCTGTCGTTAGGTTTGGTCTTCGATCGTGGTGATCAACTCCACCCGGCTGATCGCCCCGGCTCTGT
>JAGQPO010000421.1 GCA_020426665.1 Planctomycetales bacterium | reverse complement strand
CATTAGTTTGTGCCGATTATTCCGATTGAAGGGATCGCTTTCGCCGAAGTATCCCCGCTCCCACACGCCTCTCGGAAACGATCGACGATGAAAAACTTCGAGCAAGATTTCACGCTACCTCCCTTCCCCGCATTTCCCTCTGCCAGCCGTTACGTGCCGTTCGGCCCCGTTCAAGACGCCGTCGCAAGGATTTCTCGAAGCATCAATGCAAGGGAGGCGATTTCGTTGATGATCGGTCCGCCCGGAACCGGCAAGTCGCTTGCGTGTTCATTATTGGCAAAGCAGTTTGCTCCTTCGCACGCTGTGGTTGCGATCGGCGAAACGACGATCAACGACGAGACGGCGTTTTATCGATTTGTGCTTCGTCGATTGGGCGTCGCCATTGAAAACGCAACCCGAGATGATTTGGAATTGCTGATTCATGATCGACTCTGCGGAAGCGAAGCAAATGAAAACGGCGCGGTCTTGATCGTTGACGAAGCGGCGTCGTTATCGACCAATGTATTGGAAGCGATCCGCCGCTTGACCAACTTGATGCGCGACGGCCAGCCGGTGGTCAGCGTTGTGGTCGCCGGCGGCGTCAAGCTGGACGATACGCTGACCGCTCCTTCGATGGAATCTTTCGTTCAACGTGTCACCGCCCGATGTTATCTGCACCCGTTCAACGGCGAAGAAACACGACGATACATTCGCGATTCGATCCAGGCATGTGACGCATCGCCCAACGAAACGATTACCGATATGGCAATCTCCGCGATTCACCACGCGACAAGTGGTGTGCCTCGTTTGATCAACCAGCTGATGACCGAAGCGATCGACTGCGCCGCAGAGATGGACGAAACGTTAATTGATGAACACACCGTCAATAAAGCATGGGCCAGTTTGCAGCAACTGCCCGGCCCGATGATGGACGAGCCGAAAATGAAGGGCGAAAGTTCGATCGTTGAATTTGGCGAGTTGATTGATCCGCTGCCGATTTCAAAACAACCGACCGCAGCATCTAAATTCCAGTCCGAGATCGTCGCCGAGTCGATCAGTCGAGCGGAACAGGAGGCCGATGCCGATTTGGGATTTGCAGACGAGAGTCTGTCGGAGATCGATCTGGCCCCGGCCGCAGAAAGGACCACCGAAGTGACTGACCCGGTATCGCTGTTCGGCATCTTTGACGATGAAGAGCAAATCGAAATTGGCGCATCAAAAGCCAAAACGATGCCTTCGGAATCGTCCTCGTTGGAATTGGAATCGATGCTGCACTCCCAGATTGTCGGTCTCAGCCAGTTTGCGTCCGAGAACACGTCGGCACGCTATTCGGACTATGAACCACTGTCCGTCATGGAGGCCCCCACCGGCCGACGAAACGTGGACGGTTCGAAAGACGATCGCGGTAAAAGGAACGACAGCAATGGTCCGAGTGTCGTCTGGTACGACGAACCGGCGGACCATGACGAGGCATCGGGGGCAGACGGAGAATACGCGGAGCTGCGTGACGATACCGATCTGCTGTGGATTACCGAGGATATTGACGTGGAGCGTCGAGCAGAAATCCAGTCAGCGGTGTCCGATCGCCGAGTCGATCTGCCGAAATCCACCGATGCCCCCAAGTTGAGTGTCGATTATCGCGAGATCTTGGAAAAAATGCGCAACCAGGCGTAACAATCGTTGGTGTACGGTCAGATCTGAAAACGACGTATCGCGGCGCCGTCTCGGCGTCGCGATTGCTTTTTGCACCAGCGCCATGAGGCTGAATCGCGGCGTCGACAGCGTAAACTTTGCAGAACGTCGCGATCTACTCCCTTGCCATCGGATCAGTGTCTTTCTACGCTTCCGAAAACCGTTCCACACCCAGATTCACTCGCTTTCCGTTGTCGTTTTGGTCGGCCCCCGAAATTCATCATCGAATGCGAACGATTGCCTTGTCGCAGTCTGCACGTACCAGGAAGCGCAGAACATCGATTCGATGCTTAGCGGTCTGCGCCGGGCTTTGCCGGACGCCCGAGTTTTGGTTGTCGATGATAATTCACCGGACGGCACCAGTGAGATTGTGACCTCAGTGGCCAAAGAACTCAACAATGCGCTGGCGACCAGAGTACACCTTGTGCGCCGCGTCGGCGAAAAGGGGCTGACCTCGGCGATTCAGCGCGGTATCGATGAGGCGATCAACACTCACGGCGCAACGATTGTCACGTGGATGGATTGCGATCTCTCGATGCCCCCGGCGGATGTGCCCAAGTTGGTGCGGCTACTCACAGAAGAGGGGGCTGATCTGGCCGTCGGCTCGCGCTGGATTCCCGGCGGTGCGGATGTGGCGCATGGGCCAATGGCGCGCACGTTGAGCTGGATTATCAACCGCTTTGCCATGGTGCTGGTCGGGCGCCAGGTGCATGACTACACAAGCGGCTTTATCGCGGGCCGGGCTGCGCTCTTCAAAGAGATTCGATTGCGTGGCGACTATGGTGAATATTGTATAGACCTGCTTGGGCGGGCGCAGCGAGCCGGCTTCCGTGTGCAAGAGGCGCCCTACGTTTGTGTCCCCCGCACGGCCGGCGACAGCAAGACCGGCGCGAATCTATGGGACTATCTGGTCAAGGGCCGGAACTATGTCGCGACGGTGTGGCGTTTGCGCTGATCTATGGTAAGATTTTGCACCATCGTATTCGTGATAAATTACAGAGAGTTTTGTAACCAATGCTAAAACCCGCTGAACTTACGCTAGAAGAAATGGGCGATCTCGCCGCCATCATCCCCGCCGCCGATCCGGAAGTCAAGGTGCGTTACCGTCCCATCCCTGATTTTGACGAGGGCACCAATCAGT
>JAGQPO010000420.1 GCA_020426665.1 Planctomycetales bacterium | reverse complement strand
GGCCCGCACGGTAAACTCGGATCCGGTGTCTTCGCTTCGGTCGGTCAACTGCAATCCGACCGTGATGCTGTTTTCATCGCGAAGCGACACATCCAAGGCCGCTGATCCATTGGCAAGCGTTGGCGATGCGTTTTCCAATCTTGTGATCACATCGTCTAAGTCGACCGCCCCATCGAAATCAACTTCGAATACAGATCCGTCCCGCAAGCTGATTCTGACATCGCTTCCGGGTGCCGTTTCGATGCCAAGTGCCGCCAGCGTCGTCGTTCCGCTGATCGTGGTCGCGGCATCTCCTGCCCCGAGCGGCCGCATGTCGATGCCCAATCGAAATCGTCCGTTGACGGTGGGGGTCAAGGTGACTTCGCCCTGGGTAGTGAAACCGACGAAGTCGCCGACTCCGAAATTGAATTCAAGATCGTCGCCCTTCCCGATTGAGACCGCTTTGTTGAATTCCACGTCGAACGTCAACGTTTTCGTCGCCGCGTCATAGGCCGGGTTGCTGATTCCCGCCGACGGTCCAAAATCCAACGCGTCCAATTCTTGAGCATTCGAAAAAGCCAAGCGATCATCGCCGCCGACTAACTTGGAAACGACCAACTCCTCGAAGACTGATTGCAGTTTGACGATGTCGGCGTAATGCAGCGATTCGGCAAGTGGGATTCGACCGCCCAGTTTTTCCTCGGCAAAGTCACCCAACCATCCCGCGAGTTGCTGAATGCCGCTGGCCATTTCTTCAGCCGAAAGGTTCGCAAAGTCTGCCAATCCGCCCGCTGGTATGAGGGCGAGCTGTAATTGGCTTTGACCGTCAAAAACTTCGCCGCCGGCCAGATCGATCACCACCGATCCATCCGTCAAGGTGACGCCGCCGATCGTACCCGTCAGCCCAAGACTGGCATCGAAATCACCCAGGGTCTCGGTGCTAATCAGCGAAGCCATGGAGTCGCTCAATAGTCGCCCCGCCGAGACCGCTTCGCCGGCTTGAGCAATTCTGTGCTGCAGCGTCGCGTCAACATTGACGGTGCCGTCGACGGAGACACCCAAAAATCCAACATTGGCTTCAAAGTTGACCGAATCATTGGTGGTAAACCGATTCATTATTTGATCAAACGTTACCGAAAAGGCATCCAGTGGAGACGCCGTCCGACGTCGATCAATATCAATTTGCAATTGCCAATCGGTCATCGAATTCAAATCGACCAACGGCAATTCGTTGGTCGCGGTCAATCCGGCCGACATGACGTCATCGCGGAGCACCAGTCGATGAGACTTCACGGCCGGATCGCTTTTTACGTTGACGTTTAGCAAAAGCTGATCACGTGAGGACGTGCGAGTCACGGTCATGCCGTCGGTCTGTAACGCGTCGGCAACTTCGTCCCAAGTCGGGTGTGAATTGGTTTGCAACAAGGTCTCTAGTTTGGATTGCAACTTTTCACGGAGCACTGTTTCTACGCCCGCGGATTCGGCAAACGTTGCATCCAAAGCGGGCATCTCGTTTGCGAGAAGTGTTTCCGTTTCCAGTCGAGATCCAAACTGTGTGATCGCGGCAAAACCCTGACGTAACGTTTCCGTTGCCTGATCGTGCAATACCTGAACGGGCTCAAAAGATTGCAGCGAAACGGAGACGCCTTGGCCTCGGAAAAGGGTCCCGCTGGTCGCATTGATCACCGGCATTCCGCCAAACAAGGTGTCCGTCGACGGGCGGACATCCAGCGCCATTCGAACAAAGCCGTGCGACGACACGGACAATTCGGGATTGCCGATCAACTCCGCTGAAGAGAATCGATCATCTGTTCCGCTGTTGGCACGAACATCCAACTCGCCGCCGATGGAAATCCCACCGCCCACCGACTCCAGTGAAACCAATCCATATTCGACGTCGGGCGCGAACGATTTTGCACTTGTGGTTTGTGTGGCGAAACCCAGCAACGCTAATTCGCCGGTACCGGACAGTTCCAGTTTTTGAACGGACGGAGAAAAACTTCGAAACGCCAATCGGCCACCCGAATCCACCGCCTCAATTGCGCCGGCAAATCCGGCGTCGATCAATGGTTGACGGATCGCAGTATTCAACCGATTAACCAATGGCGTCACGTTACCGGCGGTGTTAGCAGGAAGCGTGGCGGAGATTGAAGTTGATTCATTGACGAGCAACGTGAACGGGATGTCGCGGTCAATCGAACTGAAGTCGGGTGTCGCATCGGTTGCCCGGACCTCGGCCGCATCGACGACACTAAAGTCCATCCGACGAATCATCGCAAAGAAGTCGTCTGCGGTGTCGGACCCGAACCTAAGGTCAAGCGTTACACCAAACTCGGCCGCGCTTTGTGTTGAATCAAAAGTCAGACCCGCTGTAGCGGCGGCCGGATCGAGCTGTGGTTCATAGTCGACCGTAGAGGTTAAATAGAGCGTCGTGTCGAAAACACGTTCGTCGCCAAATGCGGATGTTGATACGGAGACGACAACATCACCGGGCAATTCATTTTTCAAATAGTCCACAACAGACTGTGCGTCGGTCGCCCGGCCGGCATCCTGAAGAAACGTCTTCAACGGCGTCACAAACTCGCTGGACAATGCCGTGGAAAAATCCAGCCGGTCGTTAAAAGAGTTCCCGAAGACGGCCAACGGCTGTGACAGGGATGATGCCGATTCGACATGATCGGCGAACGTCGACAACTTGTCGATTTCGTTGATCAGTTCGGCCCGCTGGTCATTCCAGTCCCCGGCGAGCAATTGCCGCGATTCAAGTTGCTCAACGATCTGGCGACGCTTTTTTCGTGTTCCGTATGACCGGCGACGACGAGCCATTGGATTAAACATAGCGATTACCAAAAGATGATCAGAACACGACAATTCAAAACAAATCGAACGCCCGCAGGATACTTACCCGATTGCGTCCCCGAGCAATTCACAACCCGAAGGCGTGAGCGAGGGACGAGGCACCACCGGATTTCCCCCGCTCACGCTTCGGGTTGTGATAAAAGCGCAACTTCAAAATGCGTCAGCGAGGGAATCTTCACCGAGGATGATGACGGACCGTCCCATCGAACCTGCGAAAAGCGAGGTTTAATCCCTTAATGAAAACTGCATGAAAGTTTGAAACTTGCAGCGATCTCACGTCCCCTGACGATAGGCTTGTTGCAGTCTGCCGATTTCGTCCGCCAGCTTTTTTGCTAATTGTGGCGAACGAATGTGAATCTGGTCCAAATTCACGTGAAAACCTCTATCTTCACCGTACAATGGCGTTTCGGTCGAGACGACCACTGCACAAAACCCCAGCTAGATTGTCCCGACGGAGTAGCTCTGATCAAACCTTAATGATGACGACCGAACCGACAATAGACCCGCACCCCGATGATGTTTCCCTGTGGATCGTCGGTGCAGAAGCCGGTAACGACGAGGCGGTCGCGCGACTTTGGGAACATTGCTTGCCCCGTCTGGTGAGCTATTCACGGTCCAAATTGCCCAGCCACTTGCGCCGCGTACTGGACGAGGAAGACGTCGCGCTCAGTGCATTTAAGAGTTTCTGTTTCAGGGCCGCCGACGGGACGCTGGGTGAAATCAACGGCCGTGACGAACTGTGGAAGCTGTTGTTCTGTATCACGTCGCGAAAAGCAAGCGGATACATTCGGCACCAGACCCGTGAAAAACGAGGTGGCGGACTTGTCGGCGGAGAGTCAACATTCATGAAAGGGACCGAATCAACCTCCGACGACGGGATCAATCAGGTCCCTGACCATTCTCCGAATCCAGCGATCGTCGCCGAATTCGAAAACAATTGCCAGCACCTGCTGGATCAGCTGGATGACACGATGTTGCAAACGATCGCGGTGCTGCGGCTGGAAGGATACAACGTGGACGAGATCGCGGCCCGAGTCGGATGTGCCAAACGGTCCGTGGAACGCAGGCTAAATTTGATCCGAACGATTTGGCAGTCGGAAGAAGACGGATCGGACTGATTGGACAGGTCCGTCTGATTCGACTGATCTGTTCAATCAAGTAGAACCACGAGAGCGAAGCAAGACCAAATGAACCGTACGACGCAAGCTCACGAAATCGAATCGCTTCGCCGGATCGAAGAGGTCTGTACGAGATTTGAAAACGCCGACCCCAACCAGCGCGATATCGAAGCATTTGCGGAAGGTTTTACTGGTGACGAGCGTGGCGCCTTGATCGAAGAGCTGGTCGCACTTGACGCAGAACTTCGACAGCAGGATCGTGAACCAAGTGGGTTCAGCGGGTCTAGCAAATTCACCGAACAGAATCAATCACTGCTCGGCGCGGTTCCGTCAGGGTTTCTCAATACAAACTTTCAAAATTTGCTTGACCTCGACAAAAAAGCCGAACCCTCTTCGCCCCGATACCACATCGGTCCCTCTATTGGCGTCGGCGGAATCGGTGAAGTCTATCGCGTGTTCGATACGTTCGGTCAACGATCACTCGCGCTCAAAACAATTCATCGACGATTCTTGAGCGACGAATCGGCGATCAGCCGCTTTCGGCGTGAGGGTCTATTAACGGGAACGCTGCAACACCCCGGGATTCCGCCCGTTTATGACCACGGAACACTGGACGACGGCACACCCTACTTTTCAATGAAGTTGGTTGAAGGACAAACATTCCAGGAAATTATTAAGTCGCGTGGGACCGGCGCCGATCAACTGGGCCACTTGATCGATATCTTTGAAAATGTCGTCCAGACGATCGCCTATGCCCATTCACAAAATGTCGTGCATCGCGATCTGAAACCACACAACATCATGGTCGGTCAATTCGGCGAAGTTCAAGTCATGGATTGGGGGCTGGCGAAACGGCTCGGTGATGATTCTGTTTGTGGAAATGCATCGCCATCGCCATCGACCGTGGGGACGAACAACGGATCGATCGCAGTTCGAATAACCGATGGCGCCTCGCCCGTCGACTCGGACGTGGCAAACGGGATGACCCCGCACGACAGCGATCTGACGACCGCTGGTGATATTGTTGGGACGCCCGGCTACATGTCTCCGGAACAGGCCCGCGGCGAGATCAATTCCGTTGACACCCGTGCCGATGTTTTTGCGCTAGGAGCAATCCTGTTTCAAATTCTGTTTGGTCGATTGCCGTTTCAACACGATTCGAGAATCGAGGTGATTGAAAAAACCAAACAAGGCAATCTAGCGACGGCCCGAAAAATGCTGGACGAGCGCCAGGAGGATCCGGAGCTTGTTGCGCTCTGCCGACACTGCCTGGATCCCGTTGCCGCGAACCGACCGGCCGATGCGGCCGCCGTTGCCGAAGTCATCGGTGAATACTTGACCGGAATGGAACGGCGTCTGCGACAGGCGGAAATAGAACGTTCTCAGTCAGAGGTTCGAAGCGTCGAATCGCGAAAGCGGCAACGTTGGATCATCGGATTAACCAGCGCACTGGCGGCCGTCGCGATCGCATCGTCGATTGTCGTCAGTTTTCAGTGGCGCAAAGCGGAAAAAGCGGCGGTCGCGGAATCGATCGCGCGTGACGACGCCGAAAAAGACGCCGCAGCGACCAACGAGATCAATCAGTTTCTAAATGAAATACTCTCTTCGGGTCTTCCCGAACGAAGTGGACCGAACGTCACGCTCCGCGAGGTGATCGATCAGGCGTTGCCGGACATCGACGGAAAATTTTCCCAGCGGCCCCGCGTCGAGGGCACGATACGCAGAACACTGGGCGAGTCCTACCGATGGCTCGGGGAGCAAGAAAAGTCCGAAACCCAGTTTCGTCTCGCGCTCGAAGCCTTTGAAAAATCGCCGTCTGTTGACGAGCTAGAGATTTTGGAAACCAAAGACCGGTTGGCAGGTGTACTGCGGTCACGCGGAGACGACGCAGACTTGGCCGAGTCCAAACAGCTGCGCACAGAAGTCCTGATGCGAACGAGAGAACTGTGTGGCGATGCCGATCCTTTGACTATCATCGCCATGAATAACCTTGGCACGGTTCTGATCGAACTGAACGAACTTGATGCGGCGCAGAAGCTCTTTCGTGATGCCCTCGCCCAACTTGATTCCATCCCGGATACGGTGCCGTCCGAGCGAACTCCGCTGATTATCAATATTGCCGACATCGATCGAATTCAAGGCAAATGGGACGCCGCCGAGGCGACCTATTTGAAGCTGATCAACGATCCGGACACCACCATTCGTGATCGAGAAACGGCGTTGGTTCAATTGGGCGAAATGCTCTATTGGGCCGAACGTTACGATGCGTCGATTCGCTACCTTCAAGAAGCAGTAAGAGTGCGCGAGGAGTTTTATGGGGCACTGAATCGATTGACACTTTCAGCGATGCGGAAACTGTCGCGGGCCCTCAATGCGGCGGGCCGCTACGAAGAACAGATTCCATTGCTCGAAGACAGTCTGGCGCGGCACACGGAAGCCGAGTGGGTCGCCGCAACGTCCGTGTGTGAAGCCCGATCGTTGATGGCCAATGCATTGATCGGTCTGGGGCGGGAGCAAGAAGCCGTCCAATACATGCGGGAAACTCTTGAACTGATCCACCGCGAACGTGGCGTTGACCATGATTATGCCGTCAAGGTTCAAGAGCAATTGGACAACTTCTTGGCGCGAGATATGCCCGGAAATTCACAGGAAGCTGAAAACCCTCAAAAAGTGGAAAACTCACAATAAGCGAAATTGGCGCGTTGCGCCGGAGACTGTTTCGTCTCCTAGCCACTACCTGGACAGCGCGACATTGTTGGGGTACGCGGAAAACCGTCAAGAGTTTCGGCCGCTACCAGGGATCCTCGAAAGTCTTGACGACTTCCGCTACGGTCCCAACCCCAAAAACAAGATCTGACAGAGCTGTAGAACCCGCTATTTCACGTATCACCAACGGTTTCGATGTCTGAACCGATACGCCATCCCAATCCCAATCCCAATAACGACCCCGGTTCGACGATCGACGCCGAAGTCGCCGAATTGTTGGACCAATACCTGACCGACCGGTTGCAAGGCAAAGCAGCCGACCGCGAGGAATGGCTGGGCAATCATCCTGAACACGCGGATCGTCTGGCGGCATGCCTGGACGCAGCCGACCTGTTCGGTGGCGGTGTGACGGGCGGTTTTGATCTTCCCGACGAACCGGTTCTGCCCGAATCGATCGGTGACTTCGAGATCTTGCGCGAACTCGGTCGCGGCGGGATGGGCGTGGTTTATGAAGCCCGCGAAAAGTCACTGGACCGAGTCGTCGCGTTGAAAGTGATGCGGTTCGGGATCGTCGATCCCAAGGCACTGGATCGATTCCGACGCGAGGCCGAAACGGCCGGTGCGCTCCATCACACAAATATTGTCCCTGTTTATGCGACCGGACGCGAAGGCGACACCAGTTGGTATGCGATGCAGCGCATCGAAGGTGAAAGTTTGGCGACGCGATTGGATCGAATGCGGACGAGTAATTCCAAAGCCGAAATCGAAGACATTCTGGACGTCGGGATCCAGGCTGCCGAAGCGCTGGATCATGCGCATCAACGTGACGTCGTTCATCGCGATGTCAAACCGGCCAATCTGATTTTGGATTTGGAAGACCGCGTATGGTTGACCGATTTCGGATTGGCACGTCGCCTTGTCGATGCCGGTGCCACCATGACCGGTGCGATTCTGGGGACGCCACGGTACATGAGCCCTGAACAGGCCGACTTGCGCACAACGGACGTGGACCATCGTAGCGATATTTATTCACTCGGTGCGACATTGTACGAAATGGCAGTCGGCCGACCTCCATTTGACGGCGACGATCCGCTGAAGTTGATCACAAAGATCCGTTACGAAGAAGCTGTCGCCGTACGGGCCATTCGGCCAAACTTGCCTCGCGATCTTGAAGTCGTCTTGCACAAGGCGATGGAAAAAGATCCGAAACGGCGATACCAATCGGCTGCCGAGTTTGCCGATGACTTGCGAGCCATTCGCGATGATCACGCAATCCAGGCAAGACCACTTTCGGTCTTGGAAAGAGCAGCCCGGCTCGGTCGAAAACACCAATCAAGGATGCGCGTGGTTGCCGTCGCGATGGCAGCGACCACCGTTCTGATCGCATCGCTACTGTATGGATGGGATCGGTGGAACAAAAGTCGGCTCGGCTCGTTTCGCGTTCGCGCCGGTGGCGGCCCCTATCAAGCGACCATCATTCCGGCGCAAAATCCAACCCCGGTCGGCGACACGCGTGATCTGACGTTTCCGATGCAGAACCACCAACAGCTGCTCGCCGGTGACTATGACGTGATGGTCGCACCGACGGGGCGCTGGAGCCGGACCTTGCGAATGCCGGTGACCAGAGGCGTCCCGAGTGAGTATCGGCTGACCAATGAACCCGTTCAAAGTCGCGAGATTTCGATCGAAGACGCACACGTCGTTACCGTCGCCGACGACCAACATCCCGCGGTGATTTGGCGTCGCGATGGTCAAATGAAGAAATTCGCATGGGCCGAACAAGACGATTGGCAAATGGATGTCAGTTCGATCGATTCGAAAATGATTACGATCGACATCGAAGGAAATGTTCAGAACGATTCGGAACGCATCACCGTCAACTTTTTCGATGAATACCCGCGGCCCAATTATCACCGCGGCCAACATTCTATTGACGACGATCCGTTAATGACTCAAGGCGCCGCGGCGCTGCGCACCCGAATCGATTTAGACGGCGACAATCGAGCCGACTCAATTGTTGCCGCCACCGGTCACCAGGCATTGATGGCCGTCGACCATGACGGAAAGATTCTTTGGTCCTGTGCCTACCGCTTCGGCGGACTACCATCCTTCAGCAGCATCGCTGATCCATATTCCAATCGGAATCTTCCGTTTCCCGGTGTCTTCGATCTGCAAAACGTTGGTGACCTGGACGGAGACGGAATTGACGATCTGTTTGTGATGATGGTTCATTGTCGGATTGCGGTGCAGACCGACACCTGTTTGATGACTCTCAGCGGAAAAACCGGTGCACCCATCGATGTCTTTTCGGCGACGTTTAACCCGGCCCAAAACAAATCGTGGCCCGCAGACGGCATTTTCCATCCGGATCGCAATCAATACCGACCTTATGAAAGTTGGTCATTGACGCCTGCTCTGTTTCGGCGGACGAGTCATGTCAACGCAAGTGAGTTCGTTGTCCATCAACAACCTCGCAGCAGCCCGGTCAAGATCGGAGTCCCCAGTCCACCGACGATTATCCGCAGCGGCCAACAGATGACCGTTGTGTTGTTGACAGGTGATCAATTTCAAATCATCCCCTGGGCCGATCGGAGTTTGACAACAAAGGTGCAATTGCCGTTCGTTCCGGCACGGGCACCGGTTGTCGCGAAAACTTCAGCGGGACCTAGGATCATTTTTCACGGCCAGGACGAGATTAGTTTCAAGGGTGCGCCAACGCCGGGCATCGAATTCGCCGCATATAACACGAAAGGCGATTTCGTCTGGACCGAATTGATGGAGACTGTTAATTGGGAACAATCGATCGGTCGCAATCATGCCGATTGGCCGTGCATCGTCGATGCCGACGGTGACGGCAACGATGAAATCATTTTGCCTCGGACCCGATTTCGAAACGGCGTTGATCTTGGTGTCCGATTGGTGAAAGCGTCCGACGGCAGCACCCTTTGGGACAAGCAAACGCCGTACTCCGCCATGCATTCGGCGGACAACGCATTGGCGCGGATCGTCCTGGCCGATGACCTGGACGGCGACGGCTGGAAAGAAATTGCTACGGCATCTTTTGCGGGGCCTGGATCGTCCGACGGTTCCCGAAACATGGCCAGTGGTCGACTGTACGTTTATGTGGATTGGATTTCGGGTCGCACGGGTGAACGTCTGGCTTGGGCCCGCCACCGAGTCCCAATCGTCGGTGACCGTATTCGTGTCGCCCAAGTTGACTCAATTCGTAGCGAATTGAGTGGCACACCAACCGGAACGGTTGAAATTGATTTGGTCACCGGTGACGACACCTTGGATGTTGGTTTGGAGTCCACGGTGATACGTTTTCATCCTAGCATCAGTGTGCCGATGGCGGTTGCCGCCGGGTTGGATGTGTGTCAGACGCCGGTGGACGCATCATCGCCGATCCGTGTGTATCGACGCCGAGGTGGCCCGTTCGGCATCGGACAAGATCAATTGATGTTGATGGACGACCGGCAACCGTCTCCCGAAAGACTTGGTGAGACGAATTTGATAGCGACTTGGAAGTCGGACTCGGGCGTTCCATGCATGGCAGTTTCCGGATTGACACCCGCCCGAATGAGTGTCATCGAAGTTAAAACCCGTTTGACACGTTGGACCACCGACCGCGCATTGACCGTAGACCGTAGTGGTAGCGGTGAAGTCCAATGGATTCCGGTGCGGCAAAACGATGGAACCGTGGATTTCATCGCTCAACAAATGTCCGGTGTCGATTTGCCGCCCCGGTTGGTTGATGGCGACAGCGGCGCCGTGATCTTTGAATTCGCTGAACCCGTCGGAGGCGCTATCGTTTGGCATCGCCTGACGGACAACGGCCGATCGATGTTGGTTATCGGCGATGGCAGCTTGAGATCCGAACGAGTCGTCACGTTTAACGGTCAGCAGCCAAACAGTTTCAGAATGTCGCTGGTCAGTGTGACGACAGGGCAGATTCGTTGGTCCGTTCCGTTCCTGTTCGGGGCGGCGCGAAACAACCGTCCGCAACAGTTTGACCATCTGGCTTTGGCCGACGTCAACGGCGATGGTGTCGTCGACGTCGTCGGATCCGACTCGCACGACGATATGCTTTTCCTCGCGGCCTGGGACGGGTCAAGTGGAGTAAAACTTTGGGAAAATCCGATCTTTCAGCGGCCAAGGCATTCGAATTACTGGAGTCCGTTCACGCCGATCTTTCACAACTCCAAACCCTATATCGTCTATTTTGGTCGCGTCTCCGAAGATGACAACGTGCGAAAGCTTGTGCTACTGGGGCCGACCGGTCAGATCATGAAGTCTTTGGACCTCGAAAAGCCCGAGCAAATCGCCAGCGTCGATAACACGTACAGCCATCGTCATTTTGTCTTGGCCAGCGTGACGTCCGAGACAAGCGATTCGATGATTGCCATCGCGCGACCGATGAATGGTCATTACCATTGCTCGATTTACAGTGTTTCCGAAAATGGATTCGAACTCGTAAAGAGCCTCGATCGATCGGTCCAGGAATCGATCGAAGGGATGTGGTTCCGAGACGTCGATGGAGATGGTGTGAAAGATCGACTGTTGATCAGCCGCGAAATCGGAAATGCCGCTTCCGGTGGCACTGCTAGCGGAGCAGCTTTGGATGCCGAGCAATCGCTTTCGGTCAGATGCTATGGGTTAATGGAAGATTCCCCGAAATACGAATTCGTCGTTCCCAACTTAGCCGGAATTCAAGACATTCGATGGCAAGATGACGAGGACGTCCCGGTCAGTTGGATTCGTACATCGCAACAACGGACACTTGCAATTGATTGGTCCCAAGGAAGGGTGGTGGCCGATAGTGATGTCTTACGTGAACAGTTGCGAGGAAATCCTCTGGTGTTGTCTGCCGGATCGACAAACCCTGTGATCGTAATTCCGACGCTTGACGGGATCGAATTTCGTCGGCACCAACCCAACCCGCTGCTGAGCGATTCCAGCGGCACGCTGCACAATGACATGGATCCGCGTCGAATGAAAAGGCTGCTGCAATCGGTGGGGGGCAATTCGACGCTTTCCCAAACGCTGGTCGATATGCTGCGCGGCGGATTCGTGTTGGGCGTCATCTTGTTTTTGCCGCTATGGTACCTGAACCGCTCGATTCGAGACCGACGATGGAGTCTCTCTTGGATGTTGTTGCTGCCCGCGGTTGTCGGACTGTGGATGATCGTCTGGCGCAGTGATTGGGCGCGACAGCCGGATTTGGTCGTCAATCTTTTCAACGGCGTCGGGACGTGGATGTGCGTCGCCGCGATTGTTCTTGCGACAAAAAATTCAACGGATGCCAACGGTCATTCGATCCGCCTGCTGTTGATCGTCGGGACACCTTTTGTTTTCCTCGCCTTTCTACTGGTTACCTATCTACAGCGTCAGGATGCAACGCTTCACTACACAGTGGATTTTGCCGATCTCGCTCGGGTCGCGTTGATCAGCTTCTTGATCGTCGCCCAACTTTATTGGGTACTGCGAATTTTGGCTTCGACCGTTCGTTCACTGAGACGTTTTGTGTGGAGATCGTCATCAACGTGAGTCATGATGAGAATCAAGATGTCTCGGACAGCGAAGACTCTTTGCGGGCCACCTGGTCCATCGGTCCGCTACGTCCCTGGCTGAAAATGCTTGCCGAACGTCAGTTGTCGCCGGCACTGCGGGGCCGAATTGATCCCTCGGACATCGTCCAGCAAACTCTGGTTGATGCCTGGCGCGGCCATGAAAAGTTTCGGGGAACGACGCAAGCCGAACGGTTGGCATGGCTACGCACGATTCTGAAACGCACCTTGATACGTTATGACCGTGATCAGTTGAAAACGGCCAAGCGTGGTCTGGGACGTGAGCAACAACTGCAAGCGGCTTTGGACCGAGACAGCATGGCCCTGGAGCAACTTGCGATAGGACGCGAACCGAACCCGAGGTCGGTCGCCGACAAGGCCGAGCAAACACTTCGACTGGCCGCCGCACTCGACCAACTGCCCAGTGATTACCGAGAGGTACTCTCGCTTCGCCACATCGATGGTCTGTCGCACGATCAGATCGCCAAGCGATTGGGCCGATCAACCGCGGCCACACGGATGCTGTGGATCCGGGCCCTCGAAAAACTGAAAACCATCTACGGTCAATCAACCACGTAGTCGAGTCTCTCCGAGACTCGAAAAAGACCGCTGCGCCGCTGGCATATTGCTTCAACGTCTATCGCCTAACGTTCTTACTCGCACTCAATTGATCGTTTCCGGGATTGTCTACGGCCGTTGCCAATTGGCTTTTTCGACGTGATTTTCCAGGGGCGACAATGCCACGCTTGCTTTTGGTTGGCTTGCCTTTGGCTTGCGATGGGTTTACCCGCGCATCATCTGGTAGCACAAGGCGGCGATCAGCGCTCGGACGTTGGACGGAAAATGATTCGACACGACCATCACGCCGGCGAAAAAGTATTTTCCCGGTGCGATGACTTGGCCGACCACTTCGTCATCGATGACCATGTCATATCGATTCGGAAAGAAAGCTGGCGGATTGGGCACCAACCACATGTCCGAAGCACCTTCAAACGTAATCAGTTTTGGTTCCGCGTATTCGGCCGTCATCAGATACTGCATCAGCAACTTTCGCTGGTCATCCTGGGCGTTGTAAACACGCAATGCGTAGTTGGAATCTCGAGCGCCTGCGGTCAAAAAGTTCGACGAGGGATCAAGTTCGTGTTCGTGGACCGCGTCGTATCGATCATCTCCGATCGTGATCTCGGTCGTGCAAGGCAGCGGCAATGTCCCGCTTACACCGGTCGCGATGACGTTTTCATCGATATCGCGGACCTGAAATTTTCGTGAATTGTGGGCACCGGTTGCCATCGCAACGTCCTCCGGCGAATATCGCATCGCCAGATCGTCGGTAAAGTACTCGCGGACCGGTGTGTCGGGCCGCCTCAGTGATCCCGGAATGACAAACATGGGTGAGAACATCAGCCAGACGATCGGCCCCATGTGAAACAACAGGCTGAGACCCAAGTCGGAATCCGGACCGTCGAACAGTTCATTGAACCCGTTGAAGCCCCAAAACAACAATGCCAAGCCGTAGATCGCCATTGGCGTAAACACGATCGCACAGGCAATCGGCACGTTGGTTTGTTTTCGGCGCGAGTTGACTTGGTTGGCCTTGTCGATCAAACCTTGACTGCGCCGGGCGAATTGGTGCGGGTTAGGGTTGACTGGCATCGGACGGGGTTTCTAAGTTCCAGGTTCCA
>JAGQPO010000419.1 GCA_020426665.1 Planctomycetales bacterium | reverse complement strand
GACGAAATCGATCCCGGCAACCGCGACGCATTGATCGGAACAATGTATTTGCGGCATTGGATCTATGAATGGAATCAACGCGATGTCGAAGGACAGTGGCAGCAGATCCTTAGCGACGTGACCGAAACAACCGCAGACGTCTTTCTCGCCCAGGGCATGAAGTGCGCACGGTGTCATGATCACAAATTTGATCCGTTGTTGCAGAAAGATTACTTTGCGATGAAGGCTTTCTTTACGCCGTTGCAACCGCGCGAAGATCAGCCGATCGCCGACGTGGCGACACGCAGGAAGCATGCCGAACAAATGAAAGTTTGGGAGGAGGCGACCGAAGAAATCCGCGAACGACTCCATCAGATCGAAACGCCCGCCCTGCTTGCCCACGCATCGCGTGAAGGCGTCGTGAAATTCACGAAAGAGATCCAAGCGATGATCGCCGATCGGCGTTGTGACCGCAGTCCATATGAACAACAAATTGCATCGCTCGCGTCGAACCAATTTGACCTGCATCCGGAAAAGTTGGCGGAATGGCTGGATAAAGAAACCGAGGCTGAACGCCAGCAGTTGTTAGCACAACTCGCGGAGTTTGATCATCTGAAACCGCCGCCGTTGCCGACGATCAAATTTGTCGCCAGCGACGTCGGGCCGGTCGCCCCGCCGACGTTGATACCGGACATTGACGACGCATCACCGATCGAACCCGGCTATCCCATCGTGCTGGATGAAAATCCACCGACGATCGTATCTCCGCCTGACGTATTACAGTCCACCGGACGACGCACGACCCTCGCCCGCTGGATCACCGATCCAAACAATCCGTTGACGGCCCGGGTGATCGTCAACCGCGTTTGGCAGCAACATTTTGGACGCGGACTTGTCGAAACGACCAGCGATTTCGGTCATTTAGGAACACCGCCGTCTCATCCCGAATTGCTGGATTGGCTTGCCCACCGATTCATGGAAGACGGATGGAGTCTCAAAAAATTGCATCGACTGATTCTGACTTCGGCTACGTATCGTCAATCGTCACAGCGGCCCTTGGACGAGAAACTGGCAAAACTGGATCCGCAAAACATTTTGCTGTGGCGGATGAATCAACGACGCCTTTCGGGCGAAGAGATTTATGATTGCATTCTCGCTTCCAGTGGCGAGATGGGCGATGGGAAAAGGGCGATCTACAAACCTGTCAAACGCAACAAGCTTGACCCGTTCCTGGCGGCCTTTGATTTTCCGGACCGCGTTCAAAGCGAAGGAAAACGACATCGCACAACGACGTCGCCACAAGCGTTGTTGCTGATGAATGATCCCTGGTTACACGAACGTGCCAAGACGATCGGGCAACAACTTTCCACCATGACAATCCACTCGCTGGTCCAGACGACCTACCAGCGATTGTATTACCGCCTTCCCAGTAAAGACGAATTTGAGCAAGCCACAAGGTTTTACGAATCGTATCGGGAAGACGCCCTGGAATCATCAACCAAAGATGCGACGTCATCGAGCAATCGTGCACGCGTTGCCTTGGTCCATGCCCTTTTATGCTCCAGTGAGATGATCTATGTCGATTGAAAACACCGACTTCGAACCGGTTTCACGACGTCAAATGCTGTTGCAAAGCGGCGGCGGGTTCGGAGCATTGGCGCTCGCGGGATTAATGCAGTCAAAGAACGCAATTGCCGGTCAGCTGTCTTCCCAATCGCCACTGGCCGCCAAAAGCCAGCATCACGTTGCGAAAGCCAAAAGCGTGATCTTCCTGTTTATGGACGGCGGGCCAAGTCACTTGGACACGTTCGATCCAAAACCGGCGCTTGAAAAATTAGCGGGTAAACCGATACCGGAAAGTTACGGACGCGTGATCACGGCAATGGGTGAATACGATTCTCCGATTTTGCCATCGAAACGGAAATGGAAGCAGCATGGCGAAAGCGGACTATGGATCTCCGATTGGTTGCCTCACACCGCGGAATTGGCCGATGATTTGGCCGTGATCCGATCCTGTTGGACCAACGGAATCAACCATTCCGGCGGAATTTGTCAGATGAATACCGGCAGCCAGTTCGCCGGACGCCCTTCGCTGGGAAGTTGGTTGACGTACGGATTGGGAACGGAAAACGAGAACTTGCCGGCGTTCGTCGTGATGCAAGAAGGCGCAGGACGTGTGATCAATGGTGCCAGAAACTGGGGCGCGGGGTTCATGCCCGCTGTATTCCAGGGCACCACGATGGAAAAGAAAGGACCGCCGTTTACGAACCTCACGCCTCCGAGCGATGTGGTGGGTAATCAGCAACGAATGGAACTCGATTTTTTGGCGCGACTCAATCAGCGTCATGCCGCGGTTCGGCAAGACAACACCGACTTGGAGGCTCGTATCCGAAGCTTCGAACTTGCCTACCAAATGCAATCCCACGCACCCGAAGCCGTCGACCTGTCCCAGGAATCCGTCGAGACGCATCGGTTGTACGGATTGGACAACAAGGACACCGAACCGTACGGTCGTAATCTACTGATGGCCCGCAGGCTGGTTGAACGCGGCGTGCGATTTGTACAGTGCTATCACGGAGCGGGCAGCAAGTGGGATGCACACGACAACATTGAAGCCAACCACACCCGACAGTGCGGCGGAATGGATTTACCTGTGGCAGGTCTGTTGAAGGATTTAAAACAACGTGGTTTACTCGATCAAACGCTGGTCGTTTGGGGTGGAGAATTTGGTCGAACACCGATGAGCGAAAAAGGTGACGGCCGTGACCACAACCCGACCGGATTCACGATGTGGATGGCCGGCGGAGGTGTTCGTTCCGGATACGCCTACGGCACGACCGACGAGGTCGGCTTGCATGCCGTAGAAGATCGTTTGCACGTTCACGATATCCATTCCACCATCCTTCATCTGATGGGGATCGACCACCGCGAACTGGTCTACATTCATAAAGGCCGACCCGAACGCATCGACCAAAACGAAGGCCGGGTCTACAAAAAGATGATCGGGTAGATCACTCCGACAGCACATCCAATTTCATGTTGCGGAAACGGACTTCGGTTTTACCGCCGCTGTGCAATTGAAAGGCGATGATGCCACGTGTCGCGCCGTCGGGGTCCTTCATTTCGACGCAGGGTTTTCCGTTGATAAACGTTTGAATGTGGTGCCCCTTGGCGATCACTTTGTACTGGTTCCAATCGCCGGACTTGACGTGCTGTTCACCGGATTTATCCCACAGCAGCGCACGTCCATGTTCTTCGTATAGTTTTCCCCACCAGCCCTGACCGATGTCGGCCTGATATCCGGAAACTTCACCGTCTTCCGCATGGCTGCGAAATTGAATTCCACTGTTGCCCGCGTTGTCGACCAGTTTTACTTCTACGGTTAATTCAAAATCTCCGACGGACAGTTCGTTAACGATCCATTCGTTGCGTCGAATCCCGTCGGTACGCCCGACCAATTCACCATTTTCGACAGACCAAAGGTCATCGTGCCCACTCCATCCGGTCAGGTCGGTGCCGTTGAAGAAGGCCGCCGCGTTTTCTTTGGTCGCTTGCATCGGAACCTGTTGTTTGCCACGCAGATAAGCGATCAGCGACCGCACTTCGTGCTCCGAAAATTGTTTCAATTGATCGTCCGGCATCATTGATTTATCGGACAGCTTTCGTTCTTCGATTTCATCTTTGGGCACGACAACAACTCCGTCCGACGTTTGGATGGTCACGGAAAAATCGTCTTCCGCTTTGATCAATCCGTTGATCACTCGACCGTCATCGGTCAAGAAAATTGTCGGGACGTACTCTTTGGCCATCACGGAACTCGGGTCCACAATGTTGGACAGCAAGTATTCGAGGTTTGCACGATTGGATCCCGTCAAATCCGGGCCGACCTTGTATCCAACTCCGTACAGAACGTGACACTTCATGCAAGTTTTTGCGAACACGGCTCGCCCGAGTTGGGGATCTGCGTCGGCGTGTTTGTCGGATGCCACGAGATCCGTGTATTGTTGAATCATCGCCAATTTGTCGGCGGCCGATTCACGGGCGACACCCCAGACGGATTCCAGCAGCGAGTCAATTTTCTTGTTACTCAAGAATTGAAGCTGACGCACGAGGTCGGCGGTCAAGTCCGTTCCGGGAATCTGCTTTGAATCAATCGCACCCAACAATGTGATCCCCGAGTTGGCGCGAGAGCACATCGTTGCCAATGCGGCCCGTTTCTGTGTCGATGTCAACTCCGGATAGGCCTCCAGCAATGCGGGGGCGATACTGGGGTTGTCGTATTGGGCGAGTCCTCGAATCGCCAGTTCACGCAGTGGTGCGTCGGCCTTCAACAGTGATAACAATGTGGGTGCCAAATCCGGGTCGTCCAAGTTCAACAACGATCGCAGGGCTACCAAGCGTTTTTCAGTGTTTGCCGAATCGTCACCGACTTGCTTTCGCATCACCTGAAGCGCATTTTTGTCTCCGAATGTCACGCCCAATGCGACGGCTTGCAACAGGACGTTCTCGTCGCCGCTGGACAGAAGCTTCGACGAAACGTTCGTCCATTGCGGGGGAGCCTTGACCTGTCTTCGACCTTCCAGAGCTGATTGAATTGCTTTTAAGAACGTCAGTTGCGTCGCCGCCGAATCGGCTTTGCCCAACGCGTCCACTAACACCGCCAACGCTCCCTCGTCTCCTCCGGAACCGACGCGACGCAACATGAATTGGCGCAACAGCGGAATCTGGTTTCCGGCGGACATCGCCAGCGCGATGGCACGCGACGGGTCCACATCGGCCAACGGCTCGGCAGCGTACCAGTACATCAACGGCAAATTGTGATCCGTCGCGTCTTCAGCATGGCGGGTTAACGACTCGATCAACTCCCATCGTGAGTCGAGTGGAATGCGACCTGCGGCGGAAGCCAAATACAGTCGAACGGTCTGAGACTTTTCGGATTCTGCCAACGTGACAAGCGAGTCGATCAGTTTTTGCGGAATCGTCGGTCCGGCCGATTCGAGAGCCAATTGAATGGCCCAACCACGAACGTACGGATGCGCATCGGCCATCATCTGACCGGTCATGTTCTGATCCAAGTTTCCTGTGACATGCAACGCCCACGCGGCACGCAAACGTCTGGTGTCGTCGGGATGGTTCGTCACGATTTCCTGCAATTTTTTGACCGCGACGGAATCAATGGCGCGACTCGACGCACGCTCCTGCAGGACACGGCGACTATGACGCACGTACCAATCGTTCTGATGTAGCGTCATTTCTGCCAACTGCAAATCGCTGGCCTTGGACAAATCGATTTCCGGCGCGGCCGAACCCGGGGCACCGTAGCTGATCTTATAAATCCGACCGTTACTGCGGTCATGATCTTCGACTTCGCGGCGATGGCACGCTTGCATGTCGTACCAATCGATCATCCAAGCGTCACCGTCAGGCCCGTAACGCAGGTTCATGATTTGAGACGCCTGGTCGCCGGTAAGCAAAAAATCCTTTCCGTGTCGACCGACGTAGCCCGATCCACGGGACTCCAAAATGTCAACGTTCAATCGCTGGCCGTGAATATTGTTCATCAACAATTGATTTCGATACTGATCGGGCCATCGGTCACCCAGATAGATCATAGCGCCGGAGTGCGCGTGGCCTCCGCCGGCAGAATCCGATTTGCTGTTGCCGCTGTGTGGAGTTGCCCCCAGATAGTGCAGGTGATCCGCGATCGTCACGATGTCGCGATAGGTGTGGGGGTTAAAGTGCTGGCCGCCCTGTCGTTGATAACGGGCACCTTGAATGATGTGATACAGGTGTGGAATCACACATGCCGTAATGAAAGCTTGGCCGTGATCATTGAAATCAACTCCCCACGGGTTGCTGGTACCGTGAGCGAAAACATCAAATTCGTGTCGGGTCGGGTGATAACGCCAAACACAACAGTTCAACGGAACGCGTTCGGCATCGGGGGTTCCTGGTTTGCCCACGCGGGAGTGCGTGAAGACTCCGTGGCATCCGTATAACCACCCGTCGGGTCCCCAAATGAAGGCGTTTAACGTTTCGTGGGTGTCTTGATAGCCCCAACCGTCCAGCAGGATTTCCGGTTTGCCATCGGGAACATCATCACCATCCTTGTCGGGAATGAACATTAAATACGGCGCTGCCCCCACCCAAACACCACCGAAGCCGACTTCCAGACCGCTGACCAGGTTCAGTCCTTCGATGAAAACTTTGCGGCTGTCCAGTGTTCCGTTTCCGTCGGTGTCTTCAAAAATCAGGATGCGGTCGCGGCCGGTGTCTCCTTCGGCGCGAACGGGGTACTCATACGCTTCCGCGATCCAGACACGGCCTCGATCATCCAGTGCCATTGCGATGGGCTGCTTCACGTCCGGCTCCGAGGCTCCAACGGTGACCCGGAATCCTTCGGGCAATTTCATCGCCTCCGCCGCCTGCTGGGCGTCCAGGCCGGCGTGTGGATATTCGTCGGCGACCAACTCGGTGATTGTGGGATTCGCGCGACCGTGGCCTGTGTCCTTGTCTTTCGCTGCAACCACAGTTTTTTTCGGCAGTGCGACGAAGCTTCCGTCGGACTTTTTGATCCGCAGATAGTCGATCGCAAACATGTATGCTTTGGCGGCCTTGGGATTGGCGCCAACGATTTTCACATTCAGCGTATGCTTGGTCCCTTTCAGATTGATTTTGGGGAACGACAACACGCCGGTCGTGATCACGTTGGGATCGTAAAGGTCAATCGGGTCACCGAGTGATTGATCGTCCAACGACAACTCCACAATTCCGTAGTCTCTGGCGCATGTCAGCACGAGATCCAAGTCAACGACACCGGTTACCGGCGGCAGGGTCAATGTCATCGTGTCGCCGGGGCGTGCGCCGGTCCACCAAAGCTGGGATTTACCACTCCACTTATCCGCTTTGAAATTCGACATGTCTTGAGCTTTGGCGTCTCCACCGGCGACGCGGAATTCAAGCGATTCACCTTCAATGGCTCCGGCAACTCGATTTGTTTTCGAGTCGATTTTCGATTTGGGACCTCGCATTGCGGTTGCCCCATCGGCCGTCGGAAGTTTCGGGCCGCTGTACGGTTTCGGTTGCGCCGCGTTCCACCGGTCGGCAGTCACCTTTTTCGTGGCGTGTTGTAACGAGTGGGCGCCCTTCATTCCCCCGACAATGATGTCCAAATTGCCGTCGCCGTTCAGATCGGAAACGACGATCTGTCGCCCGATCCCGGCCTCTCCGTCGGCCTGGTAAGGAACCCAGTCGACGCCATCGTCGCCACGTACCAATCGGAACCAATACACCACCGCGCCGGCGTCCCACAGAGGGCTTTGCTTGTGATGGGACCAATACGTCTTGCCGGTCACAATGTCTTTCAATCCGTCGCCATCGATGTCCGCCAGCTCGACCGAGTGCGGTTCACTGAACAAAACACCGTATTTGTTCTCTGATGCATGCGACCCCATGATCATGTGCCGTTTGAACGTTCGATCATTACCGTCGACGATTTGTTCGAACCACGAGAGCCCGAAATTGTGTGCCGAGTCGCTGGTGATGATGTCGTTGTCGCCGTC
>JAGQPO010000418.1 GCA_020426665.1 Planctomycetales bacterium | reverse complement strand
CAATGATTCGTTGACGACCGCAGGAACGTTGATCATCAATTCCGACAGTGATCCCGGCGACGGCAACGGAACGTTGACGGTGGCGTCCGGTGCCGCGGTCAACACCGGAAACCAGGCGCTGTTCATCACCGCCAATGATCTGGATTTTGTCGGTACCATCAACAGCGGGACGGCTACAACGACTGTCACCGATTCCGATGGCGGAGGAATTGGACTGGGCGATACCGCCATCGTTGGTGGCCTGAACATTCAGGCCGCGGATTTCACACATGTTACGGCCAACGGTTTGGTACTTGCGACCAGTGGAAACATCGTCGTGAACAACATCACCCAACCGGCAAACATTGGCGGAACGACTACATTGAACGCGACCGGTCTTTCGTCGTCGGTCAATTTCCAAAACAACGCGTCATCGTTCAATACTCTTGCCGTCAACGCAACCCAATCGGTCAGTGTCGATACAACCGTCAATTCACAGGTAGGCGGAATTGCCATTGTTGCCGGAGCGCAGGTTGATGTCAGCGGCGGGCGTCAGATCCGTTCTGCCGGCGACGGAACCCAACTCAGTATCACGGCCGGGACGATTTCGTTGGGATCGGGAACATCCGGCAGTGAAACGATTCAGAACAGCGGCACGGGCACGATTTCGTTGACGGCGTCAGGCGGTAACCTGGTGCTTGACAATCACGTCGTCGGTGGCGGCAGCGGCACGACTACAATCTCCGCCGCGGGGACCATTGACGAGGCCGGCGACAACAGCACGGTCAGTCTCGCAACACTTGGCACTCTAGTGCTGAACGCAAGTGGTGCGATCGGCCAATCGGCTGGACCAGGATTCGCGGGGAACGGTGCGTTGGATGTTCAAGTCGGATCGCTGCTGGCGCAGACATTCGCACCGGGAGGTATCTACATCCGAAACGTGGGCAATTTCACTTTGGCGGGGGCGACGACCGCCAGCGGTGACATTGAAATTCAATCGACGGGTACGATGTCGGTCCAAGGTGCCGTGACCTCCGGGGTTAGCGGTGATGTGGCGTTAGACGGAGTCAAGATTGTCTTTTCTGGAACGGGAGACGTCACGGCAACATCAGGTAACATCGCGGTGACGACCAGCAGTTCAACGGGATTGGTCGTCGCCAGCGACACGTTGTTCAAAACAGACCAGGGGCAAGTCAGCGGCCAGCTGATAAATGCAAGTAATCCCTTTGCGGGAACGGTAAATACCGGCGATGCGCTCAGTGATTCCAATCGCGACGCAATCTTAAATGTCGTTTTGGCGGACTCCCAGGGCAGCAACATTGGCGTTCAAATCGACTGGCAAGAAGGCGATGTGGTTGGGCCGGTCCCATCGTCACCACCGGGCGATCCACGCGTCCAAATCGTCCAATCGACCGTCGCCAACCCGTCATCCGGATCCACTTTTGTTCACACGTACGAGAACGCTCCCGACCCTGCTAACCCATCGGCCAATATCAACATCGCGTTAAGTATCACCGAGCTTGCCGGCGGTAGCATTAACCTGTTTACCGCAAACCAATCGATTTTACTGGGTACTCAATTTTCCGCACAAACGGTTGTGTTGGAAGTATCCGCGCCGATTTTACCGTTCTTTCTTTCACTGCCGCAGACCGACGACAACGAACGCATCACTCAACCGACGGTCGTTTTCGTTAACATTCCCGAGTCCCAGCGAATCTTTGTCGTCGAAGCCCCCCAAGTCCTGAACAATTCGATCGGAACGACAAAGCAAACCGATCAGCGTTACTACGTTTTGCGGATTGTTTCGTTTGGTTCTGACGGCGAAGTCAAATTAATGCAAGGCGACCAGGAGTACCGATTGCCGGATATGGTTGATGCCGATTCGGAAGCGGGGTTTGAGTTAAGTCAGTTGCCGGAATTATTCAAACGATTACCCGACGATCGGTATCGAATCTATATGATCGAGGGCCAAACCGAACGCTTAGTGCTGGACTTTATCATTCGCGACGGTCAACCCATCGAAGCCCAAGACGATCAGACGGAGCCCGGATCGGCGCGAGAAGAAGCCGAGGTCGAAACGTTGAATGATGAAGCTCCGATGAGTAACGCCGAACGACTTGGCAGCATCCCCGTCCTTTCGGCGGGCAGCGCATTGTGGGCTGCCCGATTGGTCAAGAACCAGAGTAATCCACCGCGACACCGCCATGGTCGAAGCCGTACCAGCCCATTGTCAAGGAAACCTGCGTAATGGTTTTAATCTGCTCCTATTGTGGTTCGGAATGTAACGAACGCGACCAAGCCAACGGACGCTGCGGAAGTTGCGCGTGCTTTTTCAATGGCAACGAAGAAGTCGTCGCGGCTGCGCCGGAAAAGGCGTTACCGGATGACACGCCGGAACAAGCCCCCAAAGCAAAGAAGCCAGCGCAACGGCCCCAATCAATCGGTGAGTCGAATCACCCGTCGCCGCCATCGGACCCGCCGCCTAGCGGATTTGATCCCACAGCGATTGAGCCATTTCATTCGGCTCCGACACCGGCAAACAGCGAAGGGCTGATCCAGCCGCGACGTCTTTCGCCACAGTTTCGCCGCCGCGTTGAGATGACTTGGCAATCAACCTTCGGTGGAGGAGGTCACACGGCCGAGCACACGTTAAGCTCAAAAACGCCGTCCAGTGCGACCAAGGTCGAAAGCCCGACGCTTAGTATTGCAACACGCCGAATTTCAAAGGGAAAAGGAACAGACGGAAGCACAACTTCCGGTGATTACGAACTGAACGAAGTCATCGGCGAAGGAAGCATGGGGCGAGTGTGGTCTGCACGCCAAACGTCCCTCGATCGCAATGTCGCCGTTAAAGTCCCGATGGCGGAATTGACGGGCGCCGGCAGTGTCGGCGAAAGCCAGTTCATCTCGGAAGTGGTCGTCACCGGGAAATTGGAGCACCCGAACATCGTTCCGATCTATGAATTGGGACGTGACTCCACGGGCGTGCCGTTCTATTCGATGAAACATGTCCAAGGGCGCCCGTGGAACGAGTTGATCGGTGATAAAACGGACCAAGAAAACCTTGAGATTTTGATGAAGGTGTGCGACGCCATCGCGTTTGCACACGACCGAAATTTTCTGCACCGAGACATCAAACCGCACAACGTCATGGTCGGCGAATTCGGCGAGGTTTCGGTCATGGACTGGGGGATCGCGGTGTCGATCACCAAAGACCCCGACCAACCCTGGGCTTCCGTTGCGACGGGTCCTGCAGGAACACCGGCATACATGGCCCCGGAAATGGCCGCCCACAACCCGTCTGAATTAGGCGTTGTCAGCGATATCTATTTGCTCGGTGCGGTCCTTTACGAAATCGTGACGGGGACCCCGCCGCATCCGCGCACCGGCGATACCGGCGAGGCCCTGTTGGCCGCAGCGGCAAACGAGATCATCCCCACGACCAAGACAGGCGAACTGGTTGACATCGCACGACGCGCGATGGCGACGAATCTGGTCGATCGATACCAGTCGGTCCAGGAACTGCAGGACGCGATACGGGAATACCAATCCCATCGCGAAAGCATCAAGTTGTCCGAAAGTGCCGACGAGCATTTCGCACAAGCCGTCGTCGATAAAAGCAGTGATGAATTTGCCCGCGCTCGATTCGCGTATGAAGAAGCATTGAGATTGTGGGACGGCAATACCGGTGCAGCCAGCGGGATGCGGACGGCAACGCTCGCACACGCTAAAAACGCATTGGACCAAGAAAACTACGAACTGGGGATTTCAATCCTCGATCCGCATAACCCCGAGCACCGCGACCTGCTGTCGAACTTGGAAACAAAACGCGCCGCACGTCGACGGCTCGCCTGGTTCTCCAAAATCGCAGCCGCAACCGCGTTGTTGGCGGTTCTGTCGGTCGTCGGCGTGACGTTCTATTCCTATGATCAACTAAAAGAAAGTGCCGAGAGTCTGAAGGCGGAAAAAGAAACTGCAGTCGAACAAACGACGATTGCGGTGAAGGCGGCGAAAGAAGCCCACGATGCCGAAATCAAAGCCCTCGATTCAGAAAGTAAAGCGAAGAATTCCGAAAGGGTTGCGATCGCGGCAAAAGATGAAGCACGCATTGCCGAGTCCACCGCACGGCTGGAAAAACGACGCGCCGAAGAAGCCGCGTATGCTTCCGAGATCGGTTTGGCCGCGGAATCAATCGGACGGAATGACTTTGATAAAGCCACTCGGATTCTGAATAAACTGGATCCCGCATCTGGACCGGATGCCAATCCGGTGATGTCAAAGCTGCGTCACATCGAATGGGGACTGTTGCGTGATTCCGCGTCTCCCGCGACCGTCGACAACCTGCTGTCGCAATATCGCATCGAAACCGTTGGCAGTTCCGTCGACGGAACGGTCTTGGCGGCGGGAACCGAAAAGGGCAACGTCTACCTTTGGCGCATCAGCAATCCCAACGATCCGTTGCCCGAACCGGTGACGTTTCAATTCGGCGACCAGGTCACCGCGTTGGCGGTTTCGGACGACGGCCGCTTTCTGGCCGTCACCGGCACACGCATTGCCGAGCCCTCTGGTTCGGGTGCCAATTCGGTTCCCGTTGTTAAAATATGGAACGCTGGAGACAGTGAGTTTAAGCAACCCTTGGCGACACTCTCCGGACACGCCGCCGAGGTCCTTAGCATCGCGTTTTCCAAAGACGGAGAGCGGTTGGTCACCAGTGCCGCCGACCGCACGGCCGTTGTTTGGGATCGAAGCACCGGGCAACGGCTGTCCACAATGCGCGACCATTTGGATCGGCAGGTTTGGAGCGCGAGTTTCTCACCCGATGGCCGAATGGTGGTGACCACCTGCGAAGACGGTCGCGTTCGCGTCTGGGACATCTCCGGCGGCGGCGTAGAAGCGAAAAAGAAATACGATTTCCGCGGCCATGACGGCCCTGTTTATGCGGCGGTGTTTACCAATGACGGCCAATCTGTGATTTCCGGTGGCTACGATCGACGCCTGTTGCGATGGAAGATGCGATCGTCATCAAGTGATGCCACCGCAATTGCCACGGCCGGTACGTCCAAGTTGGCGGCCCGATTGGAGGGCAACCCGATCGATGAGATGACGATGGAATTGGTCGGACAAGATGGCCAACAACACGAAGCCAGTATCCGCTCCATCGCTGTCGCATCGGTCGGCGAATACGAATGTGTTTTGTCCGGCGGAAATGACAACACCATCCGCGTGTGGAGTCGGGCGGAGAACAAGTGGACGCTCAACAAAATTCTTCGCGGACATGGTCGTTGGGTGCGATCGAATGTATTCACACGCAACGGACAATCCGTTCTTTCGGGCGCCTACGACGGGTTGAAACTTTGGCGTTGGCAAGACTATTTGATGCCCAATGAATTGTTTCCGATCGCCGAACGTCGCCTCGGACGACAACCCAGTGAACTCGGGTTGTCCGCGGCATCAAAAACAATTTATTCGCCCGACGGACGCTGGATTGCAACGGCCTACGACAACGGAACCGTCGCGGTTTGGGATTTGAAATCCGGTGATCGGGCCGCCAGTCAACTGCTGGGCGACGGACACGCGCTGCTGACCGCCACCGGACAATTCTTTGACGGTGGAACACGATTGTTGACGTCGGCCGGCGACAACACAACCCGATTGTGGGACGTCAAACATGGGACGCAGACGCAAAAGCTGTCCGGTACCGGCTACCGCGGCGTCGCGGCGGCAATGTCTCAGCCGGTTGATTCAAAAATGATTGTGGTTACCGGCAGCGACGATCGCATGACACCGGCGTGGTTGTGGATCGTGCAAACCGACTCTGAACCCACCAAGATTCCGTTGCTGGCCGACTACGCCGGAGAACATTTGGCACGACTACTCGGGAATCCGGCACCCGATTCCGATCAATCACCCCAAATCGAAATATCCAACCTGTCGGATCGACAATTCGATCAAGTCCGCAAGCTGAAACGACGCATCCCGGATGTCACCACCGTGGCATTCAGTCCCGATGGCCGTCAATTCATGGTTGGTGATTCTCTGGGACAATGCTTCCTGTTTGAAGTCGACGCCGAAACTTCGCGACCGGTTGAATTGCATCGTTTTCGCGCCCATGGATCGTCACTCAGCTCCGCCGCATTTTTGCCGACGGGCCGTTCATTGATCACCGCCAGCAGCGACGGACAGATTCGACAATGGTCAACCGACACCGCAGAAATGGTAACTGAGTTGCCGTGGTCCGGACCGGTGACCGCGCTGACGGTCGATGACGACGGACGATACCTGTTGGTCGGCTATGCTCCTGTCGAACGACGCAATTTCCCCGTCGCCCAACGTTTCATCATTGATGGAAATCGAATCGAAAGTAACGTAAACCTTTCCAATCGGGACAACATTAACAGTCGCAATTGGGACGGCAATCAACCCACCGTGCAATCCGTTCAATTCACGCGCGGCGGCGACCAGGCGTTGGTGACGCTGTTCTTTCCGACAACCAAGTCAGGCGGGAATCGAAACGACTCCGACCAGAATCGTTGGACCGGGTATCGAATGGGGTTCTGGAATTTCAACGATCCGGATGCCGATTTCCAAGTGATACCTTCGTCCAGAAACGGTGAGATCTCCTCCGCCATTTATGGCAAGGATCCCAGCGGATCACAGTTATTGGTTGTCGGCGGAAAGGGCGCCAGACTTTGGGCATCGGACGACCGAACACATACTAGTTTCCAGCGGCTGACGAAAAGTTTTCGGCCCGCTTCATCGATCGCATCACTTGACTTTGCGATGGATCTGGAAAACGGCAATAGCAATCGATTGGTTGTTGGCGATGCAGAGGGCAACCTTCGCGTCTGGCAACTCGATGCGAATCAATGGAGCGAAAATAGCGTTGGTGCCGAACACCTTGCCGGACGACATGACGCACCCATTGTTTCGACGTTCTTTCATCCGTTGAACCCCGATCAAATGATTTCGGCGGATCAGGCTGGAAACTGGATCATCTGGCAATACGATTCGTCAAACAATCAATGGAAACCGAATCAAGAATTCGTGTCCCCGCAATCGGAGATGGAAAACCACTTTGCAATGTTTTCGCCAGACGGACGGTTTGTCCTTTCCGGATCCGATGATCAGGCGCGAATTTGGCAAAGAAACGATCAAGGTGTCTACGAACGCAACCTGGAAGATTGGCAACCCGGGAAAGTGCAATCGGCAACGTTCGCCGCCGATGGCAGTTGGATCATCACTTCCGACGGAGACCGAAGTGTTTGTTTTTGGGATTCGATCGGAAATCGAATTGCAAAAATGGATGAAGATGACGCCAAAGAAATGACAACGATGGCAATCTCGCACGATCGACGTCGATTTGTCACCGGCCAGGGAAAACGGATTGTAATCTGGGATACAAGCCGAATCATCGAACCACAACTCGATGCGGCCGACGATCGCCCCGCCTCCGTTCAATCATCCGACAACAAACTGATCGCTGAGTTGCTGACGTTGGAAGAACACCGCGCGGTGACGTCCATTTCGATTTCGCCCGACGGGTGCAATTTGTTGTCCTCCGGCACCGAAGGCCGAACCATCATTTGGACGGGTGAACCGGTTGCTCCGATTTCAATCTCGCTGTCCACCAATCAGATCTCCTATCGAACTGATCTCGGGGCGGTTCATTTGGACCGTGGCGCGGCACTGGTCGATCCGAGCAAGTTGGCCGATTTCAGCCAAGCGGAATTGTCGGTATTGATTGCCGATGTTCCCAGACAAACGGATGAATCGAGTCTAGATTCTGGGTCTTTGTTGACGGCAGTTCCAGTAGAACATGCAACATTGGTTCCCGTGCCGGATCGTGGCGGCGCATTGATCGAAGTCAACGATGAAGCCGGTGAAAAGGTGATTCGTTACCGTTCACATCAGCAGGCGTCGTGGGTGTCGATCGGGCAGCTGGCATCATCACCCGAAGGTGATTCAAGGTTGATTCGAATTCGATTCAATGACAACGCAACGGCGGCAGCCGTGCAATCGGTGTTGCGTACCCTTTCCTACCGAATTGTTCCGTCCCCGAAAACACAACCGATCGCATCCAAGTCCGCTGACGTGGCTGCCGAACAGGTTCCAGTAACGTCTCGATTGGCCACGATCGTGATTTCCGGTTTGACGTACGACAAGAAATCTCACCAGCGCGCGTCGACCGACTCGTCAGATCGCGGCGACTTGTACCCCGAAAAAATCGAAGCCCAAGTGACGATTGAAATCGATACCAACGAAGACGCTGATCAACCCGACTCCGACGATCAATTCACTCCACCGGCCGAAATCGCGACTCCACAAAACAAATCAGCTGGCGGTATCGCGAGACAATGGATGCCGACACAGCGTTGATCATTCGACCGGCTCAATTTTCCGCTGAACTTTTGATTCGCCGGAAAGGATCTCTTGACCGATCTTCAAGATTTGCCGGTATCGATCATCGATCGTTTTTACATCACCTTCGGTGGCCGTCATGATCAATGCGGCGGCGGCCACTTGACCGGTCAAATCCGGGTTGGGCGGAACTTCCGCGAATTCGGCCGGCGCCATACTTCCCGTGCTCCATGCCGCGGCGGCAGCCACGCAACTGGCTGCGTTGGCGTATTCCAGCGTTTCGGCAATCCCCATCGCGGCACGGCGATTCTGTTCGGTTGGGTCTTGTAGAAAAGCCATCGCCGCATCCAACGCACCACGCTCATCACTGACAAGATCTCTCGGGAAAACCTCGTGGACAGCGCGATAGGCCCAGAATATGGTTTGTTGTTTAGCCAAGTACAGCGTCAGGATTCGAATCGCGTCGGCGTATTGTCCGTGCTCGGTTAAGACTCGAACGTAATCTTCGGGCGAGTGGTTGGGGCGAAACAGTTGCAGCGACTCTTCTTCCAAATCGGTCGCCCTGCACAATTCAATCGCAGATCGCTTAGGTTCTTCGACGTCGTTGTTCGTATCCGCTGAATTTGCCTCCTTCTTTTTGGGTTCGCCCTGGACAGTCGTTTTTAACTGGGTCAGCCCGGCCATGATTTGATCGCCGTCGCCGATCGCCGCCTCGGCAACCGCTTCGTCATTCAGGAAGGTGCCACCGGAACCGTTCATGTCTCGGACCAAGCAGCAATCACTCTGACACTCCAATTCAAAATGCACGTCCGACATTTCGGGATCATCTGGAAAACAGACGTCGGCAACATCGCTTCGTCCAAATCTCGCGCGCTCGCCGGATTGGATTGGGATCAGACGTGTGCTCTTGGTAGGCTCCAGGTAGGTCTTGACG
>JAGQPO010000417.1 GCA_020426665.1 Planctomycetales bacterium | reverse complement strand
GACGGTACGCGGTACTTCGCTTGGGTTGACGCAAGAAGCGGCAATCAAGAGATCTATGTCGCCCGGCACAGCGACATCGGCGGCTGGGAATCGCTTGCCGGTTCGGCGGAAGGCGGTGGGGTTTCGGCCACGTCCGACGCATCACGCCGGCCGAGTCTGGCACTGGATACCAGCGGCGCTCCAGTCGTCGCATGGACCGAATTCACTGCGTCGGGCAGTGACATTTACGTCGCACGTTATGATGCAACCGGTAATGCGTGGACATCCGTCGGCAGTGCGTCCAACGTGACCGACACCGGTGCCGCGGATGAAGTGGTACTGCGAAACTCGACCGACGGATTGGTTTTAGCGTGGCTGGATCGCAGCAATGGAGTTGCCAACGGCTATCTGCGGCGGTTCGATGGCAGCATGTGGAGCGAAGTGGCTGCAAGCGCGACCGGAACCGGCGTCAGCGGATCTGCATCAGACGTTGAAGAACTCCGTTTAGCAGTCGAGCCGGGAAAGATCGCCGTTTCCTGGACTCAGCAAATTGGCTCGCAGACACAAGTTTACGTCAAAGAATATGCGGGCGTCGCCTGGTCCGAATTGGCTGGTTCTGCCAGCGCCAACGGCGTCAGCGATGCCATCACATCGGCAACCGACTCATCCATCGCCTACTGGAACAATCAACTGTTCGTCAGTTGGAGCGAAGACGATGGACCGGCCGAAGTTCCCGGGACACAAATTGGCGTCACGAAATTCCAGGCGGGTGTGTGGTCGGACGTGACGCCAAACGCCTTGTTGCCAACCTCGACGGCGACGCGACAGGCCCGACTTGCCAGTGGTGGCAATCAGCTCTTTTTGTCATGGACGATTCAGCCATCTTCGCACTTGGCAAGGACGCCGATCTATGTCACGCGCTTTGACGGAACGCAGTTCGGTGAAGAGTTGCCAGGCGATTCCAGTGGCCAAGGCGTCCACGCCGACGCGATTGTCCCAAGCCAATTCGAACTCGATGTGAACGGCTTGGGGCAACCCTACTTGGCCTGGCAAGACAACCGCCCCGGCGAGAAACCGCAAGTCTTCCTCCGTGGCGACCGTGCATCGGTTGATCTGGAAACCCGCTTGTTTGTCGCCGACGGAACGCCCGGGAAATCGGTCAGCGAACTGCTGGCCGCCAACGACTTTGGCCCCGGCGATGTGATCCTGGTCGAAGGTCAACTCGGCGAAACTGTAACGATCGAAGCGGCGGATTCGGGACTGACGATCGTCGGTGGACACGACTCGTCACTCGGCGCGATCACGGTCAACGCCGCTGACATCGTGATCCAACGTCTAAACCTCGGCAGCGTGATTGCGGCCGGAGAGCGATTGACGGTTCGCGAAAGTGTTGTGTCCAACTTGGCAATCGGCGGTCCGGACACGGCGGTGGTTCACAACGAACTGGGAACGGTGACGCTCGCCCTTGGGGCCGATGGCAGCATTGTCGAAAACAATCAAATTAGATCGGTCGTTCTGGATGCAACAGACAATGTGTTGGTTCGCCACAATCGTATCGGTGAGACATCGGGAACCGGAATCGCAATCATCAACGCTTCGGGCGGAGAAATTGTCGACAACGAAGTGGTTGCGGCAAGCGTTGGGTTGGCGCTGAACGCACCGTTCACAGGCGTCTTGGAAGGCAATCAAATCCATGGTGGCGGAATAGGCATTCGATATGACGCCGCAGCGGCGCTGAGTGGCAATCGGATCTTCGACAATCAAACGGGTGTTGTCGCAACGGTGGTTGATTTGGAGAACGCATTCGGATTCGTTGGCGTCACCGAACCGAATCAGATTTTCGGGAATGCCGTCGGTGTCGAATTGACCGGACGCATGCAAGGGCAATGGATCCACGGCAACACGACCGGTGTCATTGGAGATGGGATCTTGGGTGGAGATCACATCAACATGCCCAACCGTATCGAAGGCAACACAACCGGCGTCGATTTTGATGGCGAGGTCCGCTACAACCGCATCGGCTACAACGGTATCGGAATCCTTGCCAAGCCGGGTCAGTTGATCGCGCACAATTTGCTTTATCGCAACGATGATGTCGCGATTCAAATCGACGCGGTCGACGATGTGCGTGTCATTGGAAACACGTCGTATGCTCCGGCGGGTGATAACGTTCGTTTGACCGGAGGCAGTAAACGAACGGAGATTTGGAACAATGTTCTCTGGGCCGAATCCGGCTACGACATCTCTGTCGATCTGGACAGTCAAGAAGGCTATTTCAGTGACTACAACGTGCTGCATGCCAGCGGCGAAGGGCAGCTTGTTCATTGGGTCATTGACTTTGCTGACACCCTGGACTGGCAAGTCGACGTCAATGAGTTTGATCTCCATTCTGTGGGTACGACCGTCATCAACCCCGAATGGTCTGAACCGCGGTTCGTCAATCGTTGGCGCGATGACTATGAGATTTACGATCTGATCGGCGGACAACGTTTCACCAGTCCGACGATCGCAGCCGGCAACCCGATGATCGACGCCGGACGCTCGACGACCGCTGCTGACGCCACGATTCCTTTGACCGGATACGACGCCGTCAATCTATTGTCCAATCCGAGCTTTGAATTGGGAGCGGTTGATTGGATCACCAATCCCGGATCGGCGACTCGGGATGACAACCCACTCGGATACGACTCGGGCGGCTACTTCTCGGCGGGTGCGGTGGCCGTTGGAGAAGCCGTGCAAACGGTCGACTTGACAACCAGCGGTGTTTCGCTCGCAGAAATTGATGCCGGTGATTTGCGGGTGCACTTTGGCGCCCGACTACGTAGCGCCGATGAATCGGTTCCCGATCGCGGACGGATCGATCTGGAATTGATCAACGGCAGTGGCGCGGTCATCAAGACAGTTGCCGCCGTTTCCTCAGACACCATCGATCGCTGGGAATTGGTCGGCGCAGTCACGGCGATTCCGGCGGGAACCCGATCGATTCGATTCCGATTCACCGCGACACGCAACACTGGAACCAGCAACGATGCGTGGATGGATTCGGCGTTTGTTCGCGTGGTGCACCTGGCTCATGAGGTGAATGCCGGCGTCGACGTAAGCTCGCCTGCCGAGCTGGCAAGCGACCATTTTCCGCACATTGCGATTCGTTTCCCGGATCTTTACACCGATTGGGAACGTGACAAACCAAAGGTGATTCGCTGGGATTCCTACGACAATCAAACTGATGTGCCCATCAAGATTGACCTGTACCAGGAGAGCCCCGATGGTCCGGTCTTTGTAACAACGATCGTCGCCGCGACTCCGGACGATGGCGAGTACGTTTGGACGCCGGCCAACAGTGGCGTCGACTATGGGACACATGGGCTAATCATTCAAGTGTCACGCTCGGACGATCCAATGCTGTTTGATCGCAGTACCGAAACGTTCACGGTCCCGGAAAACACGACAACATTCTACGTCAACGACGGCAGTCAGGCCGATGATCAGTACACCACGGCAGTGGGCAGCACGCGCCACAGCGGTCGAACTCCGGATGAACCCAAACGATTGCCGGTCAATCTGCTGCGAGTTTACTCACTCGGTCCCAACGACACGCTGTACATCGATGACGGATCGTATGCCCAGTTCGAGCCAATTTACCTGTCCGGAACCATCGGTATTGGAGACGACGAAGGATTCGTGTTGACCGGACCGAGCCTGGCGGAATCTTCGATCAATCTCACGCACCTGGTCCCCGGAACCGATGCCGCCCTGATCACACTCGACGACGCCGATTTCGTGACGATCCAACATTTGGATCTGTTGAACGCAAAGCACGGGATTTTGGCCAAGAATCAGAGCACGGGAGCAACTTTCAGTGACTTAAACGTTAGCGGGCATTCGTCGGACGGGATTCGAATGGAAAGCGGTTCTTCGTTTTCTGTCGCGGAAAGAATTGATGCCAGCAATAACGACGGCCACGGCATTTACACAACCGGCATCGCCACACATATCAATGATATTGCGGCCCACCACAATGGATTATCAGGTGTTACCGTGGGAGGTGCCACGTTGTACGCCCAAGACATTCAAGTGCACTTCAATGGAACGAGCGGCTTGGTGGCGTCAGGAACGATCCCGGCAGTACAACGTGTTGAAGCGAACGACAACGGTGTGTCTGGCGTCGCCTTGGCATTGGTCTCCGACAGGTTATCGGAGGTTCAGTCACGTCGAAATGCCGCAAGTGGAATTGCTGCTGTGGCCCAAAATGGAACGGAGGTTGTCGGCAATGTAGCCGAGGCAAACGGCGGGTCGGGAATTGTCATGACTGGAAGCGGTGCTCTGGTGCAAGGCAACACATCACAAGGCAACAACCAATCGGGAATCGTTGTGCCGGGCAGTTCCCTAGTGTACGACAACACCGTGATCGGAAATGCGAGTAACGGAATCTCGATTTCCGGCGGAGGAACGGTTGTCGGCAGCAGCGACTTGTCGCTGGGACGTGGCAACATCGTCAAGGACAACGGAGCCAATGGGATTTCCGCATATTCGGCGACCATTGCCGGCAACACGGTCTCCGGGCATACCGATGGAATTGGTATCTCATCGAGGGGCGTGATCGCTCGGAATGTTGTGTCAGGAAACCGAGAGGGAATTCGTTCAGTGGGAGGGGCTTCGATCGACGGAAATCGAATCTTTGACCACACAGAATACGGTGTATTCACGCATGGCAGCGCAACGGTTTCTAACAACACGATCTACGATAGTCGTGACGGGGTGGTCATCGAGTATGAATACCATTCGGCTGGGGCGACCGCGACGGTTCGGAACAACTTGATTTACAATCAATCACGTCAGGCAATTCGAACGAATACTCCCAATGATGTGTTTGAGAACAACACAGTTTATCAAACCAGCGGTGATGGATTAGTCGCTCAGGGAGCGGTCGGTACGAAGGCTCGCAATAACATCTTTGTCGTCGATCAAGGCGTGGCTCTATCGGTTTCTTCCGATTCATTGGTCGGGTTCGACAGCGACTTCAACTTATTCCATGTCGGGGCGTCGGGAAATATCGGTTCGTGGAACGGTTACGACAAAGCATCGCTATCGAGTTGGCAAATCTCATCCTTCGGCGACCGCAACAGCATTGTTTCCGATCCGTTGTTCGTTGACCCGAACGGGCCGGGAAACCAGTTGGGTTTTGTGAACGGCGCCGATGACGGCCGGGACGATGACTTCCATGTGATGAGTCTGGTCGGTCGATTTACGGGTTCATTGGCTCCGGTGGTTGACGCGGCGACGGGATTGCCACAGTGGTTGCCGGTAGTTGAAGTCGTCGATGTTGTGCAATCGCCGGCGATCGATCGGGGCGATACGTTGACTACGCTCACGAACGAGCCTGCCACCAACGGTGGTTACGTCAACCTTGGAGCCTATGGAAACACGGAACAAGCTTCGAAAAGCCCTGGCGACTTTTTGTTCGTTTCAACGCCTAACGGTTCCGAGAATTGGCCTGCTGCAAGAACGTTTACGATTTCCTGGCGAGCTTCCGACGTGGGTGTCGGGTCGCAAAGTGTCGTCAATATCGATTTGGTTCGAGACTCGGTTACTGATGTAACACCGCTGCTGACGGCTGGCATGAACCTAGGTTCATACGAATGGACCATTCCCGAATCCATCCTACCGGCGGATGACTATCGAATTCGCGTCACGCGAGTATTGGGGGGAAGCGAGATCTTTGACGAAAGCGATCAGCCGTTCTCGATCACTAATCCGATCAGCATCTATTACGTCAACGACTCGCTCGATCCAGACGATCAGTACGCCCAGGCGGCTGGAGATGATGCCAATGACGGTTTGTCACCGACGACCCCGAAGGCGTCAATCCAGTCGATATTGCAGTCATATACTTTAGAGCCTGGCGACACCATCGTAGTGGACCATGGACACTACTTGTTAAATTCGGATATCACGCTCGGAGCATCACTTCAAGGCATCACCATCACAGGGCCGACTTCCAGTGGTTCGTCCTCTGTATTGGATCGCAACACCGGAAACGCGATTTTTGCATTTGATGGTGCAGACGACATCACGATATCGAATCTGACATTGACGAACGCCTCCTATGGTATCACGGCCCCCGGCGACAGTGACCGAATTCAGATCCTGAATAACCAAATTGCTGGTAACCGCAACGACGGCATCTACGTCTTTCAGGCTAACGCAGACCAGTGGCTCATCGAAGGGAATGACATCTTCGCCCAACCCAGTTACGGAA
>JAGQPO010000416.1 GCA_020426665.1 Planctomycetales bacterium | reverse complement strand
CTTCGATGACCGGCGCCGAAATCAGCTCGCCGGTATTCAGGCCGTCGCCACCTTTGTAGAAGACGGCGTATCCGATTCCGCCAAGAATTCCGGCGATCACCAGACATACGATCAAGGCACCAAGAATCCCGCCTCGACGCGGTTTATACGCTGAATTGCGGCGAAAACGGGCGTCCACAGCACTGAATAGCGTCTGTTTCATTGGGAGGACCTTAGGCAGGGCAATGAATAGGCGGGAGAGGGGGGCAATTTGTTCAAACCACAAAATCCGCGAGATGTTTCGCTTCGAATGGGATTTTGGTGCAAGGTGGGCGAGCCGGAATCAGTCTAACTACGTCCAGTCTCTTGCAAAGTTTACTCGCTCGACAATTCATCCGACTACAAAACTTGGACGCAACGGGGCGAAAACTTAATGTCGGTAACGCCAGTCTTCGCAACTGTAACGTTTTGACACCAGCTCCTCCGCTCGCCGGATCACCGTTTCTGGCGTCGGGCCGCAGGCGGCGTCAAATTGGTTTGCCAAATCTCGACTCAAACACGCCGGATCGACGGGCGCATTGGTGATAAACGACTGGTGGTCACGCCCCTGGCGATAGTCCGGTTGCCGAGGCGCAAAGTCCAGGCAACCGCCGATCAATTCCAGATCGGCCGCATACAGGATCGTGCCGTGATAAAGCACGTGCCGGCGAGTCAACCGCAGCGCGTTACCGGAAAACTTTCGATTTTGCCACGTCAGATCACAAATGCCTTGCAGCTGGACCCTTGGGGATTGTCGTCGCGTCGCAGCCAAAACCTGCCCCATCACATAGTCGTGGGCACCATCGATTTTGGCTATTCGGGGATGATCGGCAATCGACAGGATGACGCTGTACATCATACATCCCGGTCCGCCGACGATCGAAGCACCGCCACTGCAGCGGCGATAGATTTCGATCCCCCGACGCTGGCAAAACGCACGATTCGTCTCAAGGTCGACTTTCGACGATCGCCCCAGCACGACGACCGGCGACGAAAACTCCCAAGTGCGAAGACAAGGCCCGACCTCGCCCGCCTCGGCAGCCATCAACCAGGCTTCGTCGAGCGCCAAATGCATCGCGGGGTCGATGCCGGTTTTGTTGCCCATATCGGCCAGCGGAGCGTCGTCCCAATGAATTCGGCTCACGATCCCCTCAGCGAATCCAGCAGACGCATTCGAACCACTCTGCCGGCAGCCAATAACCCGGCGACCAAGCCGAAGGCGACGATGCCGATCACCAACGCGATCGGTTCCACAATCGGAGGCGTCGTGCCCGATGCCCAGGCATGTGGAAGCACCGCGATCACCGCACACAAGACTCCGCATCCGACCCCGATCAACAGCAATGAAGCGGTCTCGCCCATCACCATCGTCGCCAGCCGACGGCGTGTGAATCCGATCGCCCGCATCACGGCCAACTCGCTGCGGCGTTCGAGCACATTTCGCAACTGGGCGATCGCCAACCCAACGGTTCCCAGCAGCAGCCCCAGACCACCCAGGCTCTGGAAGGTTCTCAAGTAGGTGTTCTGGACAGCCATCATCCCGCTAAGAACTTGCCGGGCGTCCGAAACGTCAAATCCCACGTCACCTAAACGTGTCTCTAACGTTTGCGAAACCTTGTCGGGTGAAGCTCCATCGCAGTCGACCAAAATCATTCGATAGCCACTGATGTCGGGGAACGCCGGAGTGAAGTTTGATTCACCGATCATTAAACGGCCTTGCAACAACGAATTTTCCAATAAGCCCACCACTTCAAAATGTAGCGTTTTGTTGTCATAGACAAACGCCCTTCGCTCTCCGATTCCTTTGATCATTTGCAGACTCCACATCGCCGTGTTCTGGTCGACGATGATCGGAATTGGATCTTCTTCACTGCCACTGGCGACTCGGCTCAGCAACGACCACGCGGTCTGGCTTTCAAGCTCAGGTTTGGCAGCGGCGTAGAAGCGAAATTGCCCCAGCGATTCGGCGGCGCGTTCGGGCACTCCCAACACCGTCGGCTCCGTCGCCTGGTAAAGGTTATTGCAACTGGCGTCTTGCCCGCCACGGACTCGAAGTGAAACAATCGTTGACGAGGCAACCAGTTTTGCGTCACTGCCGAGCAATTCGGTTTGAATCACCGGATCGGCAAGGTCTTCGTACAGCGGCTGCGCTAAATCGCCAACCAGGTCGAATCCGCCGGTTCCCTCGTCCGTCGGTTGCAATCGAAATGCAGTGATCGCAACGATCAAAAACGAAGCCGTCGCCATCAACCCGATCGTTAACGTGCTCCGCAGCGGAGAACGCGTTGAGTTGCTGCGGGCAAGTTTTGCCAGTGAGTATCCGCGAGTCGAATCGGTTGTTCGACGGGATCGACGCAGTCCCTCGTAAACAAAGATCAAGATCGCGATCAACAGCAACATGCCACCGCCGACAAACCCGCCGGCCGCTGTTTGACCACCGGACATCGCTCCGCCAATGCCTGCGCCGATCGCCATCAAGAACAACCCAATCGCAATGCGCCGCGGCCACGAACTGAGATTGCCGTCGGCACGCGCTTCGTCGCTGCTGTCGCGGCCGCGCAACAGAGTTACCGCTTGGTTTTTCAGCATCGAGCGCAATGTCCACCACAACGTCACGATGCCGATCAATAACCCGACAAGCGCGCCGCCGACCAAACTGGTTGGCGAAGCGTGGAATGTCAGAAAAGGAACCGTCACCGCACCGACCCAATAAGTCCGCAGGGCCGCCAAGACCAGATAGGCGTACGCGATCCCTCCGACGATCCCCAGTAAAACGCCGGCGATCGCGATCATGGTTCCTTCGCCCAAAAAGAACCGCGAGACCTGTTGACGCTGCAACCCGATCGCCATCAGTGTTCCCAGTTCACGACCGCGGGCGACCAATCCCAGTCGAAACAACATCGCGATCAACATCACGGCGGCGAAAATCACGAAGAAGCTGAGCGATAAGAACAAACCGTCAAACGGCGTCGTGCCTTTGGATGCTGCCAGCTGGTCACTGCGGATCGGACGGGCATGCCAACCCAGTTCCGACAACACGGGCTTGGTCGCCGCGACAATGGTTTCACCAAGCGAATCAGCATCGCCGGCAACCGACGCATCGATCCGCAATCCGGTCGTCTCGCCGAATCGGCTGCCGAATAAACGTCGGCCCACGTCCAACGGGATAAAGGCCTTGGGGGTCAACCGATAATTATTCCAATACCGATCATCAACGGTATCAATCGTCCTAGTCAACTTGAACGGCAGATCCCAATCGCTGATCGACTCCTGGTCCGTAACACCGGGAACCGTTGGTGTCAGACTCGGATCGTTGTAGACGGTCGGAGGCTTGTCAAACACTGCCTCGCGACTGCGGGAGTATGGCTTGGCAGGCTCGGTGATCGGCACCGTATCTGATACGACCGCGTCAAACGATCGCTCGATTTCTTTGCCGTTTTCAACTTCTGGTTCGAAATAGAAAACTCGGATGCGTGACCCCTTGGTCGCACCAAGACGCTCGGCCGCCCATGAATTCAAAACGATCGGTACCGCGTCACCGGCGTCATCGGGCAACGTATAATCCAGCGGCAATCCGGATGACGAATCGATCGCGGTGATCGTGCTGTATGGAACGGTGACGCCCGCCGGTCCCGATGTGTCAACTCGCTCCAATGCATTGGCAAGGTAAGTCATCGACGGCGTTACCGTTTTATCCGGCAACGCTTTGGTGATCGCATCCACCGCGGTTTCGTCAACCATCAATCGATCGCTGGTCACGCTGTAATAGTCGAAGACCGTTTTGTTTTCAAATGACTGCGTCTCACGTCGAAGCGTTAGCCCCAGGTCGGAAAGTCCAACGTTCATTCGATCCGGATCGATGGCGACCGATGCCAATGCCACGTTGGCTTGGCCGGGACGCTCTAACACCTCCGCAACCAACTCTCGTGACAAGAAAATGTTCTTGGGCGTTGCCTGTGCCGGTGAGAGCGAAAACCGCGCCAGCCCTCGATCCGGAATGATTTCCGTGATCGTCAATCGCGGGATGCCTTCGGTTTGAACATCGCGTCGCCCGAGCGGACTGTCCGCCGGAACGGCCTGTTCGACCGGCAGCCGAACCGTCACCTGGTCGCCGACCTTGACCGCCAGATCGTTGGCCAGAGCTTGTGTCAAGACGATCGAATTTTCATCCGGCATCGATTTCGGCGCCACGCCAGAGACGTCCAGTTGCCAGAATGATTCGTCACATCCGATGGTTTGGACGGCACCGGCACGCCGGGATCCGCCTTCACCGGAGGTTTCGATCACCGCGCGATCAAACAAAATGATTGCGGCTAGATCCTCTTGTCTAACCCCCAACGACGTTGTGGCATTGGCGGCCGAAAAAAATCCGCCGGGGGCAACGACCGATTCGATCTTTCCCAATCGCTCGATCGTCAACCCTCGCAAACTGCCTCGCATCGAATCGCCAACCAACAATGCCCCGACGATCACCGACGTTGCAATGGCGACTCCCAGTGACACCGCCAACGAGGTGCGCCAGTGGTAGCGAACGCCCGCAAAGATCATTGAGCGAACATTCAGTCGGGCGGACGAGTCAGGCAGTCGGGCGGACGAGTCAGGTGCCGTGCGATTCATGAAAGGCTTCGTCTTTGCGGAGAAAGGGTAGCGGCTATTCCGAGTGCGTTACCTCGATTGTCCGCCAGCGAGCCGATTATGGCAACTCGCCCAACTCCGGCCCGTCAATCGATGATCAACTTTCCGGTTGCCCCGGATCCGATTTTCCCGCCAGGGTTTGCAACGGTCGCCCACAGACGAACTTGACCGGTCACCGGATGCAGCTCGCTTGATACAAATGTCACCCGACCACGAAGGCTCGCATCATCGGCCGCTCCGATCGGAACGAACCTGACACCACGCCCCTCCAGTTCACGCCCGTGACGTCGGCCATCGACGAAACATTCGACGCGGATCGGATCCAGCGAAATGATTCGGACCGTCGGCTTACCGGCTTCCGCCCACTCGCCGGGTTCGACCGCGATCTCCGCAACCATACCCGCCACGCTCGTGCGGACCGTGTGGCGATCGAGTTTGGTTTGCGCAATCGCGACAGCCGCTTCTTTCTCGATCGCAGCCGCCGCGGCAATCATCAAGTCGTGCTCGGCCTGTTCGATCGCAAGCGCCGCCTGGTCCACCTTCAGACGAATCTCTTCCAGATCCATCTGACTGACAACCCCAGCGTACGTGTCGTTGGCCAATTGGCTTTGCTGCATTTCATGAGCGCGTACCTCTAGCGTTCGTTTTGCAAACCGCAAATTGACATCGTTGTCGCTCTCCAAACGTGCGGCATCCAACGCAGCCTTGGCCGCAACCAACTCTTTTTCCGCCAGATCAACCTGCATCCGAACCAGCGGTGCCCCGGCCGAAACAAGATCCCCTTCGACCACCTCGACATCCGAGATAACACCGGACATCGGAGCCGCAATGAATGCGTTTTTGATCAACGACGTCTGCGCCTTGTCGATAACCAACGTTTCAGCTGCGGCGGCCGATGAGTCATTCTTCGGGACTGCAACTTTCTTGATTGCCGGAGGCAAGTTCTCAACGTTGTCTTGAGCCTGTGCCTGACCGGCCGCCAAAGACATCGCGACAAGGGCTGCAACTCCGGCCAACATACCAATGCTGCGCACCGCACGAACCGCCATTGCGGGAACCAAGCCGGACAGATGAACGCACCGGTACGGAGCAGTTTTGTCGTTCATCAAGTGATAAGGTGTTCTTGACATGCAAAGACCGGTAGATGGCACGGGGATAAGCGTTGGTGTACAGGCTTTAGCCGCCAGCGGTTAAAACCCAAAAATCAAACGTTGACGACTCAATTGTGCGTCGTCCAGATTAAATACTCGGGTCAAGCGCGACTTGTACGACGGACTTCCAGTCCGTCGAAATCGACACTTCTTGTACGACGGACTTCCAGTCCGTCGGAATCGACACTTGGCGACGGACTGGAAGTCCGTCGTACTCCAATATCAGGAATTGACGAAGCGGTCGTAAGTATTTACATCCGCGACCCGCAAACCATCGGCGGCTCGACAATCGAAAGTCGAGTTCCGCCATAAACGCGGTGATCCCAATCTGCGATAGGCAGCTTCGATGTGTCGAAGTGCTTTTCCGTTTCCGCAACAATCAAACTGCCCGGCGGCGAGTGGGCCATCGCCAGTCGAATCAGCCCGTTCAACTGGTCAGTGATCGATTCCCACATCGCGTAGGGCGGGCATAAAAACGTGATTCGCGGGGTGTCCATTAGCGGGGCATCGGCTGACGCGGGACCCAGAATCGCGGCACCCAGTCGGAACGCGTCGCCGAACAGGATCTTGATTTTGTCCGTCACATCAAGTGTCTCGGCAGTCGACTGAAGAAACAAGTGCGCGCGACGATTTTTTTCAATCGCAATCGCCGACGAAGCCCCTCGGCTGAGCGATTCAAAGGCCACTGCGCCGGTCCCCGCGAAAACGTCAATGACCTCGCTGCCCTTGACCCGTGTCCCGATGATATTGAACAGACTTTCGCGGACACTATCTTTCATCGGGCGGGTAAACTCCGCACCATGGTAAACGACCGTGCGTCCGCGCATGGTCCCGCCGATGATGCGAAGTTTCAACGAACGTGGTTTTGCCGGTTTTCGGGGACTTACCGGTGGCTGGTCGGTTTCTTGGGACCGAGTTCGTGGACGACGTGGCTTGCTGGATCGACTCATTCGGGAAAGTATACCGGCGGCGTCGGTTTTCGCGATCCCAGCGTTCTTGATGTCCCCGCTGGTGCCATCGACGACCCAGTGATAGCACTCGTCGCGGAACAGTAAAACTTTGCAAAACATATTACTGGTTTGCTGCGTAGCACCCGCAGCAGTTTTCCCTGTCCGCCCGGATCCTCCGATTTCCCAAACAACCAATTCCACATGATTTTGCACCGTTCCCTCAATTCGCTGTTGCACGGATGTTTGGTCATCGCGTTGTGGATCGGCGGTGCTGTGATGTCAAGCGGTCAAGAATCGGCGGAGGAGTCATCGGCAAAACCGGCCGCGCCGGAGGTCAAAGGGCCGGCGGAACTGGCGGGCGATCAGACGACAAACCAGATGGTTGATGCCGAAACCGTCATCGCCGACTTCAAAAAAATCGCGCCTCCGGAGGTCTATGAACTCGGGATGGCGGCATTAAAGGATTACGAGACCATCGCGGCGGAATTCCAAAAGACGGTCATCGCAATGAGGCTTCAGCATACAAAGTTCGTTAACGGATACAGCGATGATCGAGAATCGTATTTGAAACTGAGAGATGAATCCCGAGTGTTAATGAATAAGACGTTTCGCAAAGCTTTGGATGTAATCGCATTTATACCGCATCCGGATGCCGCCCAATTTGTCGTGACGATGCTGGACCAGCGTTTCAAACACGATGTCTATGATCGCGACACGTGCGAGGGCGCCGCCAGACTGATGGACAATGGCGTCCGTTGGAAATATGTCGTCCTGTCCGCCGCCCGTTCGGCCATGGTGATCGGAGACTTTAATTTGGCGGAAACGATCTACAAGAACATCGATCCCGCCGATTTGGAAGACGAAGACAGGGCGATGATTGGTATGGCCGACGTCATCAAGGAGCAATTCGAAAAGGAACAGGAACTGTTAAAGAATGATCCTGAAGATTTACCGCAAGTCCGCATCCTGACCACGCGCGGAGAAATCATCGCGGACTTGTATATCAACGAAGCGCCGTCAACGGTTGCGCACTTTATTAA
>JAGQPO010000415.1 GCA_020426665.1 Planctomycetales bacterium | reverse complement strand
CGAGTCCTTCTTCGCGTCAGAGACGCAGCATGAGTGTTGGTGTACAGGCTTCAGGGACCGTCCAGCTTAGCGACAGCGGGTAGCAGTGTATTGTTGGTTGGAAACTCCCCTCTGGTGTGCGTCACCACCCAGTGATGTCACACGCCTTGCGAAATTCATCTCAAGTCTTCACGTCGGCATGCGGAAGTCATCGTGCGATTGAATGCCCTGGATTTCCTCGGCCAAGGGCCGTTCACATCCATAGCCTGGGGCCAGCCGACGGAGCGACAGCGACGCGGCGACGCCCCAGGAGAGCGTGCATTTTAGGATGACTTGATTGACCAAAGGTCATGCACATCGTCACCTACCGCGTGAATCGTTGTGTATGGCCGCCTGCCAAACCGCAGCACGAAATCCGCAGCACGAAATCCTCGGCACGTCGGGCACCGATACCTTGGGCGATGCCCAATGCTGTGGATGTGGACGGCCGTTGGCCGATATCGCAAGGCAATGCGCTGTGGCGGAAACATACTAAGCTGGACAGTTCTCTAGAGCCGAAATCGAACCGGCAGCGTCTCCTCCGACGCGATTCTTCGCCCCCAGCGGCGCGCGGGTTTTCCACGCCATCGCTTCACCGCATCCACGGCGGCACGATCCAGAACCTGGTGGCCGCTAGACTGAATGACGTCAACCTTCGCCACCTCGCCTGATTCGGTAATCTGCAACCGCAGTGTCACGACGCCCTGCCATCGATTCCGAATCGCTTGAACCGGGTACGCGGGCGCGGGATTGTTCGACAGATCAGCGGTTTCGTTTTCTTTCAACCCGCTGATTTCCTGGAGAGGTGACACCGGATCTGTCGGAGGCCCCTGTGCTGGGCGAACGATGCGGGGCGGAGGCAAATCGATCGCAACAGCAACCTCCGGCATCTCCTCGGCCGAGGGGCGTCGAAAAGCGTTCGCCGCTTCGTTGATTGGTGATGGGAATACTTGCTGCGGTGGAGGCGCCGGAAGATCGGTCTGCGGAACCCTCGGCAACGGATCGCTGTCCAATGACGCGTTAAAGTCCAACTGCTCTAGCGGCAACCGCTGATCGACATGTTTCTCAAGCGGTTCGCTGATCGAAGTCGGCTGGACAGATACGGAAACCAATTGGTCTGACGACGAAGCCTGAGACGCCGAAATCGAAATCACCTGCAACTTGCCCCGCGGCGTAAAGTGCTGCGTTGCCGACATCTGGATCGCATGCAACGATGCAAGCACCGTCACATGGATCAGCAGCGAGATTCCGTACGATTTCAAAGTGGGCGACAATGCAGGTTTTATTCGAAAAGAAGGATTAGAAGTCGAGTACTTCGTCCGGGATATTACTTTAGGGTTGGGAGCGTAGCGGAAGTCGTCAAGACTTTCGTGAATTGCCGGACGAATGGCAACTCTTGACGGTTTTCCGCTACCGAAAAATCAAACGTTGACGGAACGCCAGTCCTACGTTCCAGAACGATTGTAGGGTACGACGGACTTCCAGTCTGTCGACAAAGGTCGGGTACGACGGACTTCCAGTCTGTCGACAAAGGTCGGGTACGACGGACTTCCAGTCCGTCGACAAAGGTCGGGTACGACGGACTTCCAGTCCGTCGACGGTCGGGTTCTGGCGGACTGGAAGTCCGCCAGTACAAGCTTCTCTTAACCCGAAAATTAAAATGGAACAAAGTATTTTAGTAGTACGCATCCGGATTCGACGCAGCCACGGTATTCGCTTGGAACGGCCATCGCAGTGCAGCCATCGCAGTGCAGCCATCGCAGTGCAGCCATCGCAGTGCAGCCATCGCAGTGAAGTCACTTACTCAAGTAGAGTCGGCCGGAAGAGGTTAATCGAAGTCGGTACATTTCGCGCCCGTGACGAATCCATACTTCGCTTTTTCCGGCCAAAATCGTTGCCGAGTCGACGATTCGTGTTGAAGATTCGGATTCGCCAAGTCCGCCGGCTGCGTGTGGCACATCATCCAATCGGTCGTCCTTTTGCTGGTCATCGTCGCCGTCGTGTTCATCAACGTGTATCGGCATCTGGTCCGTCGTGTTGCATCCTGATCATCAAGCGAGCCACAGTTGGCCTGGCGTCTCTGCCAACGACATCTGACTCTGAGGACAGCTTCAACCCGTCGATCGAGCGTCGATGCCCTGCGTCCCCAATTCTGCGTCCCCAATTCTGCGTCCGACCAATGGCTGGATACGGACGATCGCTGAGAGTCAGAAGGAATGCAACGCCCATGCCAAACGCGTCTGTAATGCGAGCGACTCTAGGCCAATCCGCAGGCAATCGCCTGATTTCCGCGAGTCCGACCGCGATTTCCGGGTTCGAAGCATGCTGTCTATCCATCACTTTCAACACACCAAACAGGGCGCGCGGCGGAATAACCGCCGCACCTGGTGAATCTTCCCGCGTCGTCTGACCTGGGGTTGCGGTCGCAACGCTCTGACGGATCAACCGCGGGGACACGGCACTACCGTTGCATTCAAATCGCACCGAGAGATGCCATGTCCCCATGTCTCATGCTTGAACCTCGTCGAAAGCAATTGAACCGATTGGTATCGCATCGATGACTGGGCGTTAGCCAGGCGCCCGACCACGCCAAAACGTCGGCGACGATGGTGCCGGCGAATTTGAAACATTGCACAGCCGGCTTCGACTTGTGGGCCCGGACGATTGGTCAGCCGCTAGTTGCCCCCGCCGTCGTCCCCATCGCAGGGACGCGGCATGTCATCATGCTTGAACTTGACCATTGTCACTTGGTTCCCGCGTGAGTTGTATCGGACTTCGCTCATGACCTGACCAATGATCAGGACCCCACGTCCCCCGGGAACTTCCAGCAATTCATCCTGACGTGGATCCGGTACCGATTGTGGGTCAAAGCCATCTCCCTGGTCAGTGATCTGAATCCAAACACGGTAGTCATCACACTTCATTTCGACATTGACTGACTTACTCGCTTCGCAGCCGTTCCCATGCCGAATGGCATTGGTGATCGCCTCCTCGTACGCCAATTGAACCTGGAACAGAGCGTGCTCCGTCCAACGGCGTTCCGTCATCGCGTCAAGCAATCCATCAACCAACACGCTGCCAAACGAAGTGTCGCTGGGGATTTCTTGATTGAGCGTCCAACCTGAATCGCCAAGTGCCATGTCGATGTGTTACGTTCGTTCTTGTTGAGACCTGGAGGTCAACGGATATCATGAAGATGCTCCATCATACCGTGACCTTACGGTTCATGCCGGTCGGAATTCAGACGGAAACGATGGACGCACTTGAATGATCGACGCCTACCGGCGAACTCTCATCAATTGCGCCAGTTCTTTCTTGCGGCAAACTGTCCAGCTCGAAAGTCCGCTCCAGCCGAGTGATCCGGAAAACCTCTCGAACCGCCTCACTCAAGGAGCAAAATCGAAGTGCCAAACCCAGCGCACGAGTCTGTGCTTGAAGCCGGATCAACTCGTTCAAGCCGACGCTGCTGATCCACGTCACCTGCTCAAGATCAACAACAACAACCCTCGCGTTATATTGGCAAGCTTCTGCCAACGCCGCGTCAACTTCGGAAAAAAACTGGCCGGCAAGCTTTCGCTGATTGATCGATTTCAGAGGCGGTGAAACGACCAACCTTGACTCGTGAAATCGGATCTCGACGGGCGAAGCTTTGGGCATCGAAGTCAGTCGAACTGGTTGGGGGGAGGAAATCAACTGTCCACCATCCCATACGAATCGTCCCCACAGACACCGTTCGATGAGATGATGCTGACGTTCCTAACAATTGAATGCGTCAAATTCCGCCCGAACCCGCAATCAATACGGTGCAAGCATAACAGCCTGTCAGCGATCTGGCAACGTTTTCCGGTCCCATCAAGCCACAATGGACGCCGTTTCCGCCCGGGATTCCGCTCTTCTTCGTCGTGAGAAGGCATCTTCAAATCCACCTTCCCACACATCCACACAAGACAATGGCATTGGTTCTTACACTGCAAACCTGATGAGGCCCACTGTCCTTCATTAACACCGGGGCTGAATTCGCGAGTCGACCCGCCGTCTCACGCGCCCGCCAGTGAAAGAATTTTGTACTTTGCCGCAATTCAATGCGTCAATTGCTCGCCTCAATCACAGCCACTTCGTCGATTCCCAATCGCAGCCGATTCGCCGGCACGCTGGCTATTCGCCTTTGTGCTTTGGGATGGAAAACGAATGGAAGGTGATGACACACCCGACGGCGATCATCGACAACCCCAGCCAGCGCGGTGGCGTGATTCGCTTTTTCGGTGCCGGCGTAACGGGTTCAAAAATCGCCCCGAAGGTCGTCGAGTTATCAACAAGCGGCGTGTTGGTCATCTTGGCCACAAACCGAGTCGAACGTTCGTTCAAAACGAATGACTCCACTCGACGAAATTGCAGCCCCAGTAGGATCAGTAGGATGCCGCTTAAAAAGTATCGGTTGCGATAGAAAGACATGGATCGAAGTCCGTGAAAACCGTCTGGGGGAGGATCATCGCCGACTGGGCAAGTAGGTCGACTGGGCAATAAATTGCGCCACCTGTTTCATTCGGCACAACATGCGAACCTCTTGAATCACCGTCTGGTGCGACGGGTCGCCAAGGTCAAAGCGGCGATTCCAATCGTTCCCAATATGCCAGCTGCGCCCGCCGATAACGCGTATTGCGTTTGCGAGTTCGCGTGCGTCACTGGCTTTCGGTGGGCTCGAACGCGTGAGTTTTGAAGTCTCGCTTTTGCTTAAGGCATTGGTTTTTCTCGGGCCCGAACGCGTGAGCGAGGGCCCAGCCACCACCCGTTTTCCGCGTCTCTAGCAGAGGGTTTCCGCGAAAACGCTGCCTCAAAACACCGATCGACACCTACCGATCGACACCTACCGATCGACACCTACCGATCGACACCTACCTATCAGCGCCAAACAGATCGTCGACGGCCCTGCGTACCGAATCGCCGAAACTGGTCTTCGCAGAATCTTTCATCAGATCGGCCTGACTGCTTCGCATGATCGCAGCGGCCAAACTCTTGTGGCCTTTCCAATCCTCCAGATCGAACTGCCGGACGTCGGTGTAGATTTCCGACAGGTTGTTGCTGATCTTCGGCACCAGAACGATCCCATTATTCCCATGGACGATGTGGTAGTGCATGACGACAAACAGCAGCAAGGCACCACAAAACATTCCGGCAAAAAAACGAGACATATCCGCCGCCACCGTTGAAAAAAAGACCGCAGCCAGGAATCAATCGGAACGCCACCATCGGGCAAGAACGGAAACCGATGAGGTTCGTCGAACAGCCAAAAACCCGAGAAAACAGTGCAATGACCCAGCGGATTCCCAAACGACAATTTGTAGACCCCTGCCCCCCGCAAGACAAGTGCGAACATGAATGACGGCCGCCGGCAAGCCGGCGCGCCAGACCAACCCAAAATCGCCCCCGCAAGGCGTCTTGACGAGCCGTTGCGATCGATCCAGACTACGCATCCGGTTGGCCGCACGAGAAAGCTGAAGTTTCAGCCCACCAAGTCCGATTCCAACCGTTACCCAGTTGGAACGCACCGGCGAGTCCCCACCGCCAAGCCCCCAACAAATCCGGGCGATTAGCTCAGTTGGTTAGAGCGCTACGTTGACATCGTAGAGGTCACAGATTCGAGTTCTGTATCGCCCACTGAAACGAAACCACGTTTCACCCCGTAAATTACCGGTCGGATCGCTCTTGTGAGCGTGGTCAGCGACTAAGCTGTGCGGCCCACTTTCTGACGTTTCTGGTACAGCGCACCAGAAATAGATTTAGGAGGTGGCTTTCATGCCGCGCGAGAAATCTTCCACCCCGACGTACCAGTACCACACGTCCGGACAGGCCCGAGTCTATCTCGATGGCCGCTACTTCTATCTTGGTCAGCACGACTCACCGACCAGCTACGCGAAGTTCTACGCCTTGCTCGCCACGTACATGGCCAACAACAAGCGAATGCCCGCAAATGCCGAGGAAAACGTGGCCGATGCACCGATCACGGTTCGATGTGTGACCGCCGAGTTTCGCCAACACGTCAAGACGAAGTACGCCAACAACAAAACCCAGCGGTGTCGGTTCAACAACCTTTGCGAACTGCTTGACGATGAGTATGCCGACGTGCCGGTAGACGAATTCGGCCCCCGCAAGTTGGCCGAAATCCGTGAATTACTGGTGGCGACCACCAATAAACAAGGGCAGAAAAACACCCGAAGGTACATCAACGAGCAAATCCGCTCGATCGTCAAGGTTTTCCGCTTCGGTGTGTCGCGTGAAATCGTCTCGGCAAACGTCGTCGTCGCCCTCGATACGTTGGATCCGCTGGCCCACGGCGAGACTGACGCGCGGGAACCAGATCCGGTGAGGCCGGTCGACATCGAAGCGGTCAGACTGACGGCACTGCACCTCTCGCCACAACTCAAAGCCATGGTCCTGATTCAGGCGGCAACGGGGATGCGGCCCAGCGAAGTTTGCACGATGCGACCGATCGACATCGAAAAGCGAAAAGACGGCGTTTGGATCTACCATCCCAGCAAACACAAGACCGCCCACCGCGGTAAGAAAAAAGCGGTCCCGCTGATCGGCGACGCCAAGCGGGCGCTGAAACCTTTTCTCAATCGGCCCGACGATGACTTTTTCTTCAAGCCGGCCGAGGCTGCCGAGTGGCATTTGCAGCAACGGCGAGAGAACCGCAAAACGCCACTGAACCAAGGCGACCGGCCTGGTTACAGCCGGGCAAGTCGCAACGGCACCCGCAAGCCGCGAAAGTATCAGGAGCGATACAACAAAGACACCTACCGCCGGGCAATCGAACGGGCCGCCAAGCTGGCCAAGACGGATCACTGGCACCCGTACCAGCTCCGCCACACGGCCGCGTCGGTGATCAGAGAAGTTTTGGGCATCGAAGCCGCCCAGGCAATGTTAGGGCACTCCCGCGCCGCGATGACTGAGCACTACGCTACACAAGCACTCAATCGAGCGATCGAAGCTGCCAAGGTTGCCCCGAAGATTTAGAGAGTCATAATCAAAACAACTGCCATGGCGACGGCTGAGGCAGTCAATCAAATCATGCCAGCGACGGTTGGCGTGATGGCGCTGTGCCCCGCCACTGGTTTCTCATCTCCAGTGGCGGGCACAGGGCCAACCAAAGATGAGAAACAATGGACGACGAATCGACAGGCGACGCCACAGTCGCTTTTTTCGACGTTGCAACTCGGCTGCTCGCAAACTGCAACGACGAAATCGACCAGATTAAATCTGCGATCAATGATCAATCGCCCCGTCATGAATTAACACTCAGGGCAGCGGAGCGAAAAAAGCGAATTCACGTTCAACGCCTTGAAGCATTTCAGCGGTGGCCAGAGGTCGCAGGGATCGTCGAGCTCGCCAATGCGTCTGCACGGCAGTCAATTTATCTTGGCGAAGATTGGGCTGGGGGGTTGATAGCCGAGGCCGTTGGCCCGGTCGCTCGATTGGTGATCAACCTTATCAATGTTGTTGGCTTTCCCGACGAAGAGCGATCCGAAAGTGAAGTATGTCGGGACATTCGTGTAGTCACGAAGCTGATGAAGCGATTGCCGAAAAACTGGACGAAGACGTCAGGGGATCACCTCGAAATGGAGCGTCAACGCTGTCTAGCGTGGATCATTCAGAATGACCAGCAATCTGTTCGAGTACTCGACCACCCGAAAACGCATCAAATCACAATCCCGCCAGAGAAACGCACAAAGCCGATGACGAAAAAGGAAGCCGCGAAGATACTACGTCCCCGTGATAACCCGAAAGCGGCCGTGCGATGGCTAACTGAATCGATCACCGATGGAAACTATCGATTTGAGAGATTACCGAATTCATATAAAGGCTACTTTCACCTGGACGACGATTGGCCCGCCGGCAGTCGTGACAAGCTAACAAGTTAGCCACAATTGGCCACAACTGACCACAGTTGGCCGAGACAACACAAAACGACCACATACTCCCTCGCGTTGCATTCACTAAAGCGAATCACCACGCGAGGGATTTTTCATGGCTGCTTCGGCACAAGCGATCAAGCAAACCGTCCAACAGGTTCTGACCGAGGACGTTTTGACTCTTCAGGACGCAAGAAACGAACTGCGTCACTTTCTTGGCCACCGGCCCGACAAGACGACTCTCTACCGTTGGTGCTTGCGCGGCGTTCGCGGCGTCAAGCTTGAACATGTTCGACTTGGCGGGCGGATTATCACGAGCCGGCAGGCAATTACCCGGTTCATCGAAGCGCGAACCAAGAAGGCCTGAGAACACACAACGGCCAGCCGATCCACCCGGTTGGCCGTTGCGATTTTCCTTTGCTCCACGGACACAGAGCTACCAATGAGTCTAACCGAACACTCTCAGCCGGCAAGTCAGCCCGGATTATTTGATCACGGCCAGCACGCCAAGCAGACCCGAGCGATCGCAGCTGCGTCCGCGATGGAAAAGGGACCAAGTCGCCGGGATCGCATCGAAACGTTTATTCGTGATCGCGGCCCCCACGGCGCGACACGTCACGAAATCGCCGACGCGATGGGCTGGCCGGTCCAGTCGGTAACGTCCCCGGTTCTCGCAATGTTGCGATCCGGCCGACTGATCGAAAACGGCAAAACGCGATTGACTCGCCACGGATCGCCGGCGGCCGTGATCGTCTGCAGAGAGGTTGCCGAACAATGATCGCGTTCCGCAACGAACCAAAGCGGTATTTCTTGACGCTCGCCGAAATCAGATCGCAAGCGGCCGACTATCCCCGTGTGACATCGATTACCGGGGAGACGTTCGCCGTCGATCAAAACGGTCTGTTGATGCACGGGGGACCGTACCGAATACGCGAGAAGCCGACGCCAGAAATGGTTGACGTCTGTTTGCGATGGCTGCAACGCGCCGAGGCCGGACGAATCAAGACACCAACACTCAATTCGTACACGCTGAAACATGCCGTCGAAAGATGGTCACGCGAGTACATCTCAAACGGATCATTTTTAATTGCCGCCGATCAACTTGGCTTTCGAATGGTCCAAGACGATCGCACCTGGCGTGCAACTCTCAACATGGACATCGGAATCGGCCGGCGATGGTATCACCAACAACCGGAATCTTTGTACTGGCGGAATGGAGCGAAAGCGTGATAGCTGCACCGAGTGAATTACCTGCCCCTGTTCTCGATCGAGCGAAAGCGATTCGCGAACGGTTATTGAACGGCGAAAAAATGCCTTCGCGATTGCCGATCAATGTCGAAGGCATACCCGATGAACTCAAACAGGTTGACCGTTGGGTTTGCTGGAAGTGGTATCGCAAAGGTTCCAAATGGTCAAAGATGCCTCTGCAGGCGACTTTGAAGGCGGCGTCGTCGACGGACCCCACAACGTGGACATCGTTTGAAACAGTTGTTCAAGCGATCAAGAAGTGGCCGCAGATTGCTGGGATTGGCTTCGTGCTTGGCGATGGCTTTGCCGGAATTGATCTTGATAAGTGTTACGATCCGGATGCCGACGAAGCCGACGAGATCATTCACACAGTTACCGAAAAGATCAGTTCTTACACTGAAATCAGCCCTTCAAAAACTGGCGTGAAAATACTGGTCAAAGGCAACAAGCCGAAAGGAGGAACACAGAGCGGTTCCGACGCCAAGTATGACGTCGAGTGTTACGATCACGGTCGGTTCTTCACCATCACGGGAAGCCGTTGGCCGGAGACGGTTGCAGAGGTGAACGAACGGACTGACGAACTAGCATGGTTTCACGAAACCTATGTTGATCCCGGCGCGAAGGATCGCGAACAAAAGTCTACGAACTGGGATCCGTTTCCGACATCTTCCGCAGACGACATCGAAAAGGCCCGCGAAGCCCTGCAACACATTTCGTCGTCCTACGCCGAAAACTACTCGGATTGGATCAAAGTAGGAATCGCATGCCGATGCGTTGGTGGTGATGTGTTGTTAGGCGATTGGATTTCTTGGTCGTCGAAAAGCGGGAAGTATGACGGAAGGGACGCTTGCGTCGCCAAGTGGAATTCGTTTGATTCCAATTCCAAAGTGGGCGTCGGAACACTCGTCAAACTTGGGCAAGAAAGTGGATGGGAACCAAGTTGGAAAGGGCAGAAGAAGAAACGCAAAAAGAAGTCCGGCCCCAAACTTGATCAGCCGGAAGAAAGTTGGCTCCGCTCGGATGAACAACGAACCGAAAACGCACTGGCAACGCGATTCATTGATCGATTCGGAAAGGATCTGCGATTTGTACCTCAGTGGAACAAGTGGCTTGTCTGGGATGGGAAGAGATTCAAGATCGATGACGCCAGCGCGATGGTTCTGAGTCTCGGAAGAAAGTTTGCCAGAGCCCTCTGGAAAGACGTTGCCAGCTTCATTGCCCAGGCGACCACGGACGATTCCGAGGCGTCGACAGCGACATCATTCGTCCGGGCGGCAAATAGGAAATCGGGCATCGAAGCGTTTGTGATGTTGTCGCGGGCCGATTCACGGGTGCTGACACCGTTCGATCAATTGGACGCACACCCGATGCTGTTGAATCTTCAAAACGGCACGTTCG
>JAGQPO010000414.1 GCA_020426665.1 Planctomycetales bacterium | reverse complement strand
GCGGCCGTGTGTGAAGCGATGGCCACGAACGCCCCGTCTGATGCGTCAGGCGGCACGTCTGGGGCTGGAATCAAAACTTGATGTTTTCGCCGTGGGTGTCACCCAGGTGGACGAAGTCTGCGCGGGCGTTGATTCAGGTATCTACATTTGCCCCTGATACTCATAGACGATCAAGATTTTCTCATCGTCCTTTTCGCATTTAACGGCTTCGTAAACGTGGTTGTTGCTTGTTGCTGTCTCTCGCCACAGCCGAACGTCCTCGCCGTCGAAGATAATGCTGTCTCCCAATTCTTTGAGACCGACGTCAGAGAACATTTTGAAGCGATGCCCAGTCTGCGTGCCATTGTTGGTCTTCATAAAGTAGAACACCGCTTGTTGCGATTCGTTGCTGTCGAGCGAATCGCTACAGAGCACACACCCATCTTTAAATCCACCGATGAACTGAACGACAATTTTCATCGGATCACTTTTTTTCAAACGGCTTGCAAATCACATCGACAATCATTTGCTCGTCATCCAGATAGTAAAACTTGCGCATGATCACTGTCCAAAGCTGATTCTTGATCGCAAACATGTCACCCGCATTTGGCACGCATGTGTTTGCTTCGAATTCAGCGATTAGGTCGTCTGATTGATCTACGACTCGGATTTCAAATTGCATCGAATTCACCTTGGCATGAAATCGTTTCTGGTACAGATACCAGTTATCCGCCCCCATTGAGCCGATCCAGACCGCTTTATACCGCAAACCGCACCATAACTTGCAACGGGGTGATGCATTCTGGTAGGCTAAAAACGTCCCGAAAGTGGTGTTTTCCCCGCGAAAACCGGGTTTTTACGGCAGTGGAAAAGTCGTTTTGACATCGTAGAGGTCACAGATTCGAGTTCTGTATCGCCCATCCCGATAAACCCCGGTAAACCAAGCGTTTGCCGGGGTTTTGTTGTTTCTTACGCGAAGGCGTCGCCAGAATTTACCCTTGCGGTAGCCACCACGCCCGTCGGACGAGGAAGAACCATCATCGGTGGAACGATTGCCACGTCGACTTTCGACTTTTGAAGTTACACTTTTGCGACAAACCACTGCTAAAGACGCAGAAAATCGGTCGTGACTGGTCCCTCGCTCACGCGTTCGGGTTAGGAAATACCAATACCTCACACAGAAGCGCAACTTCAAAACTTTCGACATGCGGTAGAAACACGTGTAGAAACGGAAGCGTCGTTTCGGATCGGCCAACAATCCCCGATCGACCAACCGATGGTACGAAACCCGACCGCCGTGATACGGACCCGTCGAACGAGGGCCCGATACTTTCGACGGTATGAGATCTGGTAATCACTGATCCAACGGACAGGTCCGCCTGACCAAACGCGTCAAACGTCCCCGCCATCTTCACCCCATGCGACATGGAACACGAAGATTCAGGACGGACAAAACACGCAACCGAATCACCGAAACAATGCGGCAAGCGATTGCCGACAACTTGCGAATTGACGTCGATCGAATTCGCTATGCCCACGGCGACGGACCCGGTCAATTCGGTGAGTCGGGGATGCGTTGGGAAATCTTCTACCGTGACCAGTGGCGCGAGTTACCTTGGCACTTTGACGGGCCGCTGAGCGTGACTCGGGACTTGATTCGGCGATGGTATGGGTCACCCCCTGCGACGGATCCCGGATAGAATGACAGGATGGAAGATCAGAATCCTTATCGACCGGTGAGCAAAGTTTCTACGGAAACTGATCGACCCAAGGTGCAATTCCAACTTACTCGGCGACCGCGGCCCCTTCGAAATTATCTGTTCGCTGTCTGGGCAACCTTGATCTTGTTAGTTTCGATTTTCGGTTCCGTTGAGCCGGTTGCTATCGCTAATTTTCTGCTCGGTATTGGAGCGTTTGGATTCTGGATGACTCGAACTCGTCGGGGCAAGTGATGGACGACCAGAATCCCTATCGGCCATCCAATCATCCAACAAAACCCGATAAACAAAGGCCCAACCATGGTTTTTTCTCTCGGGATACGGTCGCACTTATCATGACAGCGTTTGCTGTCGTATTCATTTCTTACTTGATTGCGTTTTTGAGCCCTAATTGGTCAATTCAATAACCTGCCTAACGTTTTTTAACTTCGCGTTTGACGCCAGTGTGGGTTTCCCACAAACACTGGCCTCTGTCTGGCTTTCGTGATTGCTTCAAAACGATCACGACTTGACCGTGCCGGTTGTTCATCCGGTCGGTGACAACGCCGAATCGCCTGCTTCTAGACGAAGAAAATTGCCTGGTCTATCGATTTGTGAATGCACGCGAAGCTGTGACGCGAAATAGTCCGGGAAGCAATGCCCTATTCGGTCGGGAGTATCGGACCGGCGTCCGTCCCGACACCATTTACAGGACGATTGAACGATTATCCGTTGACCAACCCCTAGACGCGCCGGCGACCACCAGCGAAACGAAGATCACCAAGAAACCAACCAATCATTGGATCTTCTCAGGAATGTTGGGATTGGTTTGCTTTGCAATTCCGTCGGTGAAGGACGGTTTCCCAACATACGACGCGATGTTTAGAGATGAAGTCAAGTCGACGTTTTCGACCATCTTCGTTCGTAACGTGATCCTGCACTCGCTCGGATTAATGTTTGTGCTCTTGTCCGTGCGATCACATGCCAATCAGGCCGATGGCTCTGACCCGAGTCGTCCATAATGCGAGTTTTTCGGTACGTACCGAATAACACCCTCCCCGCGATTGACCGACTTCATCCAATACCGCAATATCTGCCAATTGTTTCAATGGATCCAAAACGCTGATTGCCTTTCACGCAAAACAAAACGGCGATTTCATCGTGATTCACGCGGTTCAGAATAAGGCAGATTTCGCGTTTTGACATCGTAGGTGTCACAGATTCGACTTCTGTATCGCCCACTCCAATAAACCCCGGCAAACCAAGCGTTTGCCGGGGTTTTGTTATTTCTTACGCGAAGGTGTCGCCACAATTTACCCTTGCGGTAGCCACCACGCCCGTCGGACGAGGAAGAACCATCATCGGTGGAACGATTGCCAGGTCGACTTTCGACTTTTGAAGTTACACTTTTGCGACAAACCACTGCTAAAGACGCAGAAAATCGGTCGTGACTGGTCCCTCGCTCACGCGTTTTGAAGTTGCGCTTTTTCGGGGTAACATCATGCGGCGACTCGGTATTCTTGGGGGATTGCTGCGGCGAGTAAACGTTGCAGCTTTTTGACGCCGCCGGAAGTTTTTGTTCTTTTTTCAATGTACTTCAACTCCTCGGTTTCAATTCCATGACGCACTGCGTGGCACAGGCCGTGTAGCCGTTGCCGGCTCCACCAGAGGCGACGATCTTTGCTCAGGCGGCGGTCCTGGATGTGAACAATTCGTTCGTACTCCAAGTAAAGCACCGTCGTGATTGCCAGTTCGACCCAAGCCTCGACCGCTTGGAAATCGATGAAACAGTACTGACCAAAGCCAAGCGTCGACTTCAGTTCTTTGAAGAACAGTTCGATTTGCCAACGCAACGAGTACAGCTCTAACACCTCACGCACACTCAGCCAAGTCGCATTGGTAAGAAGGATCTTCACATCGTCCGGAGTCGCTTTTTCCAGGTCTGGTTTCATTGTCGAAAAAACTAGCTGCACGTCACCGACGTTTCGCACCGCTCGCTTTTCCTGATAGGCGTAGTACACGCGTGGTTTCGTTTTCGGCCCAACACGCCACTTAGAAAGCCGCCGATAGTCGGCGTACTTGCCCGTGGACGCTCGAAGCCTGATGGTCTTCAGCGATAGACTCGTCCAATCCTTCAGTCGAGAACGCAACTTAGCCCGCTGGCCGGTCGGTCCTTCGTAAACCCGCTCGGGGTTGGCTGGGAATACCCAGGTGTATCCTTTCTCTTCGCAAGCCTGCTCGACGACCGAAGATTCATAAGCCGTATCGCCCAAAACGATGACTTTTGCATCGTCGTCCAGCGGCAGCGTTTGCACCATCTGAGCAGCAGCCTCTGCCGTCGTCAGATGCTCGCGTCCATTCTCTTGGCAGTATTCTTCGGTTAAATGCGGGATCTGTATCGGGATGCGAATCCCCGACGGCGTGATCAACAAGCCAAACGTAAAGCAATGGACTTTCTTGAAGACCACTTTCTTCTTGTTGTAACGGTAGCCCTTCTTGATCTTGCGACGAATGCGATTGCCGGTGCTGTAGGAGTTCTGCGTTTTCTTGCCCGCTTGCGTGACCATCGTGGCATCAATGATGAAGATGAATTTGCCACGCTTTTTCTCTTTGGCCAGCAGCATTCGCATCAGCGGCTCATTGAAGTCGTGCTTCTGCCAGCGTGGCCGGGCCATGAATCGCGTCAGTTCACCTCGGTGAATTGGCTCGGAGGCTATGCTTCCAGCGGCGGCCGAGCAACTCATTCGCCCTCGGTGCATGATGAACGTCAGTACCATCCGTAGCACCATCGTCTGCGCCAGCTCGCCCAACTTTGACTGTTTGATAAACGCCTTGAGTTTCCGAGCCGATTGAGAGACCATGATCATTGCGGGGCCTTCCTGTGGAGGGTTATGTAGCAATGACTGATTCACTGGTTGGCCCCGCTTATTGCAAGATCAGTTTTCGATAGCATTAGAAAAAAGCGCAACTTCAAAACGCGTGAGCGAGGGACCAGTCACAACCAGTTTTTCACGTCTCCAGCATGCGTTCGGCGCAAAAGCGCCGCTTCAAAACTGACGCATTCGGGTTATGAAGTCGAGAGGGTCCCTCGCTGACGCATTCGGGTTGTGAACGTGGCAACTTCGACGTGATTGCACCGCGCGACTTTCGGTCTCAAACCTGCCACTGGCAAATCTGTATCGCGTCGGCCGCCAGATTGCCATCCAGCAGGGGCGACACGGTGCCGCTGCGAATCGATTCCGCGGCGGCATTGACTTCTTTGATAAAACTGGAAATCGGATTTCCGTCACCCAGTTCCGGCCGCTGGACGGTACCATCCTGATGCAGAATCACCAGTGGGATCGTCGCGGTCGTACCGTCGGCATAGGCGGCGAACTCGTATTGAATCGTCGCCCTTTCGAACGAGACTTCGAAACCATGCGTGAATCCTCGTGCCGGTGAATCGATCACGCCGCCGCCGGCCGATACCGGGCGACCGTCGGAATACTTGAACAGGGTTTCATAGAACTTCGGTACCGCACCGTTTCGCAGACAGCTGGTTTGAACCGACTCCGGCATTCCGAACAACACGCGGATCAGGTGTGCGTCGTGGACGTGCAGATCGATCAGAGGTCCACCGACACTTGTGGGATCGTAAAAGTCGGGGATCCAATCGGGTGGCGAAATCGTACGCTTGAAGCGACCGGCGATCGGTTTTCCGAAGCGTCCGTCCGCTGCAGCATCCACCAGCAATCCAAACTCCGGCATAAACGGCAGCACGTGGGCGACCATCACGTCACCGGGATTTCCAAGGTTGGCCAGACGTCGCGCGTCGTCGGCGGTCAAGGCCAAAGGTTTTTCGCACAGTACCTTTTTTCCAGCCGCAATCGATTTTTCAATCGCTTCGGCATGCATGCTGGGTGGTAAGCAAATATCAATCAAATCAATCGAATCGTCGCCCAACATCGCATCCAGTGACTCGTAAACGTTCATCGCCGAGACATCGATTTGCTCGCCGGGCGGCCCAAAATTACCCTTAATTGAAGTCCAATCGCCCGCCCGTTTCGCACTGTTTCGGCTGCAAAAAGCTACCAAGTCTGCTTGATCACTTTGCTGGTAGGCCAGATAGTGAATCCAGCCCATGAATCCGACGCCTACAATTCCCGCTCGCATACGATTTCTAATTCCCGTGAAGAGATTTCATTGGTGTTTTTGATCAGTTGCGAGAATTGTAATCGTTTTTTCCCTCTGAAATCATACCGAAGCGATGAACCCGATGAATCGATGGAACGTTTGTTCGCGAATTCTTGCATCTGTGGTGCTCAGCTTGATTGCGACACCGTTGCTGGTGGCTGCGGATCCGCCCAGCCCGTGGCACCAGTGGCGCGGTCCGACGTCCGACAACCATGCCGACGACGACGTTTCGTTACCGTTGAAATGGAATTTGGAAACCGGCGAGGGGATTATTTGGAAAACAAAGTTGCCCGGACGCGGACATTCGACCCCCACGTTCACGTCCGACGCGATTTTTCTGACCACTGCCGATTCGGTCGCCGGAACCCAATCGGTATTGAAGCTGGATCTGCAAACGGGAAAACTTGAGGACGAGTTCGTGATCCACCGCGGGACATTACCCGAACGAATTCATCCGAATAATTCTCACGCGTCACCGTCGCTCGCCTACGACGGCGAGCGACTGTTCGCATCGTTTTACACCAACGATTCAATTGTGCTGACCGCATTGTCGACCGATGGGACCCGACAATGGCAAACCCGTGTCTGCGAATTCAAACCGAACAGTTTTCGATTCGGGTACGGGGCTAGTCCGATCATCGAAGAAGACTTGGTCATTGTCGCGGCAGAATACGACGGCAAGGACAGCGGGCTGTACGCAATCGACCGAACTTCTGGCAAACCGGTTTGGAAAATCCCGCGCGCGGAGAACTTGAACTTTGCGTCACCGATCATTGCAACCATCGCGGGACGGCGGCAATTGCTGATCGCCGGTGCCGATCAATTTTGTGCCTACGATCCCGCAACTGGTAAACGATTGTGGTCGGTCGATACGACGACGGAGGCGATTTGTGGGACGGTGGTTTGGGACGACCGCAGAGTGATGATCAGCGGCGGAAATCCCGAGGCGGGAACCTGGTGCGTGTCCGCCGACGGGATGGAAAATCTGCTGTGGAGTAACCGCATCATGTGCTACGAACAATCCATGCTGGCGATCAAGAACTATCTGTTTGCCGTGGCCGACAGTGGTGTCGCGTATTGTCTGAGAAATCAGGACGGCAAAGAGATGTGGAAGACAAGGTTGTTCGGCGGCGGGATCAGTGCATCGCCGTTACTGGCGGACAATTACGTCGTCGTGGCAAGTGAACGTGGCCAAATTTTTATCTTCGTCGCATCACCCGACCGATTTCAACCGATCGCGGAAATCCAGACCGGCGACTCGATTTTTGCAACCCCCGTTGCAATTGGTCAAAAGCTTTACGTTCGCACCGGAGTCAACGAATCCGGTCGTCGTCAAGAGTACCTGATCGCCATTGGGCGATAATGCAGGCCTTCCAATTTTGTCGCCGTAAGCTCCGCGTTCGGCACGGTGTGGCTGGAAAGTTTTGAAGCTGCGTATTTGCGTGTCACATTGGTTTTTCCTAACCCGAACGCGTGAGCGAGGGACCAGTCAATACCGGCTTTCCCTCGCTGACGCGTTCGGGTTGTGGCAAGTGCACAATTTCAAAACGAGAACGCGGTTTTTGACGGTCGGCGATGACGATTGTGAACCTTGCCATTTTCGTAATGTGCGGTAAAATATCGGTGAACCTACCGGATAGTTTTTCGGTCGGTTTATTGACGAAAGCCAATCGGGGGCGACTTGGATTCGACCGGATGATTGGAAGCGTATGGTTGCGTGTCGTGGTTGATCAGTTGGCCACGT
>JAGQPO010000413.1 GCA_020426665.1 Planctomycetales bacterium | reverse complement strand
GCCTCGGCGACACGTTCCGGTTCATCCGATTCCGGCAACTCGGGCGGACGTCCACGGTGAACCGCACAGAAGCCACAGGGCCGCGTGCAGACGTTCCCCAGGATCATGAACGTCGCGGTTTGCTGGCTGTAACACTCCATCCGATTTGGGCATTTGGCGTTGTCGCAAACCGTTTCCAAATTCAATTCCTGTAACAGCCCCTCGGTCATGTGATTCGAGTTGCTCTTTGGAATCGGCCGTTTCAACCACCGCGGCAATCGACCGCTGCCGCTCAGTGCGGTTCCGGCGGGGATTTCGGGGTCAGCAACGACGGGTAAACGGAAAGCCATTGGACGGAAGTCGATCAGAACGGGGTGATGGAAATTCGCCGAATCCGCGTGTGAATCGACGTACTTGTGCCTGAGGGGGTGAACCCTTTAGGGTCTGACATTGTAGTGAGTCTGTCGAAAGGGCAATGGCTAACGAGTCTTGTCAGGATACAATCCCCCCACCATGGCGAAGAAACAATCAAAAAAGAAGGGCAGGGCCGCAGCGAAAAAGAAATCCGACTCGGGCTTTACGATCGTCTCGGAGAATCGCAAGGCCCGGCACCGTTACGAAATCCTGGACTCGATCGAGTGCGGGTTGATGCTGATGGGCAGTGAGGTCAAATCGATGCGTGAAGGGAAATTGTCGCTCGACGAGGCTCACATCCGCGTCAAAGATCGCGAATTGTGGCTAATCGGAGCCGACATTGCCCATTACAACAACGCCGGCATGTGGAACCACGATCCCCGGCGACCGCGAAAACTGCTGATACACGCCAGGGAATTCGACAAATTCGCTGGTCGCGCCCACGAACGAGGACTGACGCTGATCCCGCTGAGGGTTTACTTCAACGAGCGCGGACTGGCAAAGTGCTTGATGGGATTGGTCAAAGGCAAAAAATTGCACGACAAACGTGAGACGCTGAAAAAACGAGATTCCGACCGCGGGTTGCAGCGAGCGATGCGCGGGCGTGGATAGGCTTTAACATCCCAGACACACAACGACACCCATCGTGATTGATTCTGAGACAACGAATTCATCTGCCGTCCTGCAGATCAAAGATCTGATCAAAACGTTTGCCCAACCTGGAGGCGGCAAATTGACGGTGCTGGACATTGCCGAGCTGACCATCCGGTCCGGCGAACAATTGGCGCTGATCGGACAGAGCGGCGGCGGCAAGACGACTCTGTTACACCTGATCGCTGGTTTGTTGACGCCGGATTCGGGAAGCGTTCGCGTTGCCGGAATTGACCTGACCAGGCTGTCCGAACAGGGACGCGATCGATGTCGCGCCGCGACCGTCGGATATGTCTTTCAAACCTTTAATTTAATGCCGGCGTTTTCGGCGTTGGAAAACGTCCAGCTGGGAATGGCATTTGGTAACCGCGCTGTCGACACCGGTCGAGCCCATGACTTGCTTGCCAAGGTCGGTTTGGCCGATCGAGCGCATTATCGACCCAAACAATTGTCGGTGGGACAACAGCAACGTGTCGCGATCGCCCGGGCGCTTGCGGGTCGACCGAAGTTATTGTTGGCCGACGAACCGACGGCCAATGTTGATCCGGCCAGCACTGACGTGGTGCTGGATTTGATCATCGGATCGTGTCGCGACGAAAACATCGCACTGATGATGGTCACGCACTCGATGGACGTGACCAAGCGATTCGAACGGGTGGAAAGACTGGATCAAATCAACCGAATTTTTCAAAAGACATAACCATGTGGCTGCTTCGAATCGCTTGGCGAAACTTCTGTTATCGATCCCTGTCCAGCATCTTGACGACGATCTCGTTGGCGCTCGGCGTCGCGCTGGTCGTGCTGGTGCTGGCAATTTCGGGTATCGTCACCGAAACGTTTTCGAACAACGCACAAGTCGGATACAACTTGGTTGTCGGCCCCAAAGGAAGCGCCCTGCAATTGACACTTAACAGTGTTTATTACTTGAGCCAGCCGATCGAAAACCTTCCCTACACCGAGTACATGGAATTCTTCGACGCCGACGCGCGGGCGGAGATGGTGCGGAAGTACGGTGGCGATCCGGCGCTCGGCGAGCGTCCGGGCAAGTATTCGGGATTCATCGCCGGCGGTTACGCGATCCCGTTGGCGCTTGGAGATTACTTGGGTGAGTTTCGAGTCGTCGGAACGACGCCTGCATTTTTTGCCAACCTTCGCCATGGGCCGACGCTGGAAGACCCGTTTTCTTTTCGCGATGGGCGGGCACTTCAATCACACTCCGAAGAATATGGGTACTACGAAGCAGTACTCGGATCACGCGTCGCAAAATTCATGAACCTTTCCGTCGGCGACAAGTTCAGTTCGACTCACGGCGATCCCGAGGGAAAAGGGCATGGGAAAAAGTTCACCGTTGTCGGTATCTTGGCGCCGACGGGAACGCCCAACGATCGCGCGGCCTTCGTGAACTTGGAAGGGTTCTATCTGCAAGAGAACCATGCCAAACCGCTGACCGGCGACGAAACCATCGTCGCACCCAGCGAGGCGCCCGTGGATGCCGACGGCGTGATGCCTCTAACGATTCCTGAGCGCGAGGTCACTTCGATCCTGGTCCGCACGGGGATGCCGATGCTGGGTGTGGTTTTGTTAAATACGGTCAACGAAAGCTTGCAAAGTCAGGCAGCCGCGCCGGTAGGGGAAATCGCAAAACTGATGGACGCGGTGATTGGTCCGCTGCTGACGGCGTTGCTGGTGATCACACTGATCACCTGTGTCGTTGCCGCCGTCGGTGTCCTGGTGGCGATCTACAACTCGATGAATGATCGTCGTCGCGACATCGCCGTGATGCGTGCATTGGGGGCCAGACGCGGGACGGTGACAGGAGTGGTTTTGTTGGAGAGCTTGCTGATCGCTGTGATCGGGGCGGTATCGGGGTGGTTGCTGGCCCACGCGGCGATCTGGATTTTCAGCGGTGAAATCGAAGATCGGACCGGAGTCCAGGTTGGGATTCTTACGACCAGTGTCTACGAGTGGTACATTTTCCCGCTCGTGATTATTCTGGCGGCGATTGCAGGATTCGTACCCGCGGCAAGTGCCTACCGGACCGATGTCGGAACCAATCTTTCCGCCTGATCAATTCCCCCAGCCCTCCCCCGCCGTGGGCGCGATGCAGCCAGTATCGCCCACGACCGATTTGCAGCACCTTCATTTGCCGTAAGCGGCGCTCACGGCGTCGTCTGCGATCAGAGTTGACACCCAAAATCAATGAATCAGCCAGAGCCGAACGATTCCTCCGGCGAGTCAATCGATTCCGACGCAAACCCCTATTCCCCGCCCCAGGGTGACGCGTCTGGTGGACCGAAGAAACGCGAACCCGGGATGCTGTTCATTTGGGTAACGCTGTTCATCGATATCTTGGGAATCGGGATCGTGATTCCCGTGTTGCCCAAATTGCTGGAAGAATTGCTGGGCCAAGGTGCCGCCGGCGCGTCGTGGTATTACGGTTTGATCGTCGCGTCGTATGCAACGATGCAGTTTTTCTGCGCCCCCATCCTGGGCGGGCTTTCCGATCGCTTCGGCCGCCGCCCGATCTTGCTGGTCGCGCTGTTCGGCTTGGGCGTCGACTTCATGATCCAGGGGTTTGCCAACAGTATCTGGCTGTTGTTCCTGGCAAGATTGATCTCGGGAATTTTCGGCGCCAGCTTCACGGTCGGTAACGCTTACATCGCAGACATCTCCAACGACGATACGCGGGCCAGAAACTTTGGACTTGTTGGTGCGGCGTTCGGACTAGGGTTCATGATCGGTCCGGTCCTAGGGGGCGTGTTGGGTACGGTCTATAACGTTCGCGTCCCATTTTTTGTCACCGCCGGTTTGGCGATGGTCAATTGGTTGTACGGCTATTTCATCTTGCCGGAGTCTTTGCCGCCGGAAAAACGCCGTGCATTTTCGCTTAAGAATGCACGCCCCTTGGCCGCCGTCGGCACGCTTCGACGTTACCCGTTTGTCGCGGCGCTGGCGATCGTATTCTTGCTCAAAGCGTTTGCACAACGCGGACTTGAGAACGTGTTTGTGCTGTTCTCGGAACATAAGTTCGGTTGGTCGGCGCTGACCGTCGGATTGTTCCTGGGGTGGGTCGGCGTGCTAGCGATCATCGTTCAAGGTGGCATGGTCCGGCCCAGCGTCAAACGCTTTGGCGAGCGGAACGTCTTGTTGGCGGCGACGTTGATCTCGGCCGTTTCCTTTCTGGGTTACGCGTTTGCCGGCTCTGCTTGGATGTTGCCTGTGATCGCGGTTGTTGGTGCACTCGGTGGACTCGCCGGGCCGACCATTCAAAGCGCAATCACCAAAACCGTCAACGAATCCGAACAAGGTGAAGTGCAAGGTGCCCTGACGTCGTTGCAGGGGCTGACAAGCATCGCTGCGCCCCTTGTGTTCACCAGCGGCCTGTTCGGATTCTTTACCAGTGCCAAGGCACCGTTTCAATTCCCGGGCGCACCGTTCTTTTTAGGTGGCGTATTGATCTTTGTCGCGTTCGCTTTGGCGATTCGCGTGTTTCGAAAGTATCCCGAAAATGCCACGGATTGAGTGAATGGTCCCGGTCGCTCTACTGGTGTGTCAGGATCAAGAATTGGGGTTCCAGCCGTAGCGGAAGCCGTCAAGACTTTCGACGATTCCTGGTTCCACCACGAAACTCTTGACGAGTTCCGCTGCCCTAAAACTAGGCGTTGACGCACCACTAGGAAATATTTATTACCGGTTGACCGCCAATGTCGGGGATGCGGTCGGTGACCGCAGCGACAATAGAAACGCGATCAGTTTTTCTTTCTGACGTTGATTAAGCCGCTCATATTTCTGACGCGACGCAGCTGATTCACCACCGTGCCAGACGATTGCCTGATCAAGCGTTGCGGCGCGCCCGTCATGCAGATAGGGCGCCGAATCGGCAACACCCCACAGCGGCGGCGTTTTCCATTCACGTTGCATCGCGTCCCAAGTCGTGCTTGCGATGCCGGCAAGTTCCTCGTCGGTCAACTCGCCCCGAGGAAACTGTGGTTCATCCGGCCTTGGAAACGGATAGGGGAGCGGCGGTTGTGTTTGGAACACCGCACCGTAATAACCGGGAGCGCGAACGATGCGACGCTGCGGGTCGCCCGTGAATTGAACCGGATCGACCAGTCCGATCGATCCGAGTTGTCCGGCCGGCGCCGGAAAGGGTGCCTGTAGTTCCGATCCCATGTCGTGCAGCAACAAATCACTAAACAAACCGGTTACCGGAATCATGTCGGGGACATGGCAAATCGCACAACCGATCGAATGAAAAATTTTCTCGCCGCTACGAACCGTTTGACGTGTGTGGCCGTCCGGAACAAGCTCGATCGGTTTGGGTAACGAAGCGACAAACGATGTCAGCTTGGCAACTTGGAGCGGCGTGATGTCCAACTTGGGACTGTTGTAGTTCAGGTCGGCCGGGTCACTTGCTTGCGACGCGGCCAGGCCTTGGTTCAAACCAAGTTCGCCTGCGCATGCGCCGCGGACAAACTGGTCAAGAGTATCGACCTGGCCTCGCCAACCGAACTTTCCGGCGACGCGTCCGGTCACCTTCCCCTCTGTCAGAGCGGCTTGCCTGGTCGCGACAGAATTCATTCGGCCCACACTGATCGAGTCGATTTGGCCGAGACCAAACAGCGGTGGTGAATTGCGTTGGCTGAGATAGTAGTCGAGCGTCTTGTAGCGTCCCGCGACGACCGGTTGTTTCGAAATCGCTTCTGAAGTTCGTCGGTGCTGATTGAACCACGCCTTATCAATCTCGCCCGGAACAAATTCGCCAAGTCGATTTCGAATCTCGCTGTATCCCGGCCGCGTCGATGCATCGTGCACGACCATGTTGAACGACAGACCGCCCCTGGAAGCAATCAAACCTGGGAAAAACTCCATGATCGTTTTCCCGCTGTCAGGACCGAGTTGTTTGAAGAAATCCGACCGCGGATCAACCGTCACCAACGTCACGTTATGCTCGACGCCCGATCCGCCTCCGCCATCATGGCACGCCGCACACGACGTTGCGTTGTGCAATGGGCCAAGACCATCGCCGTCGGCTTTTTGATCGAATCTTGCCGCGTTGCGAAGCGGTGGACCGCCGGGTTGCGGATTGCGAGGCAACATTGCCTGAAGCATTTCCGCAGCCTTGCCGGGATCCTGTTGCCGGACCAACTCTTCTACTTGTTCGAGCGGTTGCTTGACCGGCAGTTCGGTAACTTTCTTGGGGACCGCGTTTTGAAAATCGGTTTCGTCCAGTGATTCGGCCGACGGATTCCAATGCCACTGTTTCTCGAAGAGTTGTTTGCCGGAGACCGGATCGCCGCCGCAAAGGTTATTGCCAAGTCCCAAAACAACCACACACGCTGCAAAGGTTGCCGCCCAATCAAATTTGGTCGCCATCGAAAAGTCCCCACTGTGCGAAAGAGATAAGCACGTTTGTTATGACGGCTATCGTGCAACGATGCAAGGAAATTCGTTGGTATCCGGTTCTCAGGCGATCGGAGGCCTGATGAGCGATCACGAAAAAACCGCGTGTCACAACTTGATTGCGACACGCGGTTTAGATTGCTTGAGACTCGCGATCCGAAGACTGTGCTTCGCCCAGATTTAATTTCAGGGTTCAGTTTGACTGGTACGACGGACTTCCAGTCCGTTGAAACCACACTTTATCGACGGACTGAAAGTCCGTCGTACTCTGAAATCAAGAAATGACAAAGCACTGGAAGTGCTATTTCTCAGCCGCAGCCGGTGCAGCCGCCATAGGAGCTGCCTGTTGTTGGCCCAATCCGGGACGAACACGTTTGTTGATGTCCGTTTCCAGGACGCCAAAGACGGCTTCGTGACGGGCGATCGACATTTGCAATGCAGCCAACAGTCGCTTCGCCGTGTAAAAGTTCACGATAATGCGTTGCTTGACTTCGATCGGGTCCTTCGGCACACCGATCGGTTGCGGGTTGAGTCCGAAATCGACGATCAATTCCTCAGGCGAACCGGTGACTCGGCAAAAGTTCGCATAGGTTGCCAGCGTGTTTGAATCGTTGACTTGAACTTGTACGGGTTGTTGACTCTGCGCTTGCTCGGCCGGTGGTGCTGCTGCGTTAGGTTTCTTGGATTCGTCAGCCATCGATAAGAGTTCTCCACAAGGGGGTTAGGGTCGCGATCGGGGCACACATGATGTGGTCGATCGCTCTAAAAAGGGGAAAGTTCGATTCCGGTCTCGGTTTCGACCGATCGCGACACTGCGAGTCATCATCGTAGCGATCGCGTTGAGCGGCGAAAACCGATCGGGACAGAAATTCAGTGCACGCCCGATGCGAGCAGTAAACTAAAGGCAAAGTGCGCGGGATAGGGTAAAGGGGCGGGTAAATAGGAAAAACAGCGTCTCGCGCTAAAACAAATCGCGCGTTCGTTCTAAAACTCAAAATTGAAGGTTTTGGCAATCACCCTCCAAAGCCGTTGTCCGAGCGATTTCTTGTCGACATGCACTTTTGCGCTACCGCGATATCCCGGTCGCATCGGCAAATCGGTTAGCGAAATCTTAAGTGGTACGCGTGCCTGGTAAGTCACACTTCGTGGTTTGACCTGTCCAGTGGCGGGATCGATTTCGGTTTGCAAATCGCTTCCGGTCTGGCTGGACATCGACGTGGAGGTCATCCGCAGCGGCTCACGCGATTTTTCGCTGATTGTTCCCGAAAACGTTTCTAACCGTCGTGAATCAAGTTTCATGTCGACGTCTTGGCCTTCACGCACCAGCTGTACGTCGCCCTGGTCGATCGCCAAAATCGCTTCAAAGTCGTCGGCATCGCCGATCTCGCAGATCAGATCGTCGGAGGTCAGCATGGCGCCGCGGTTGTGTAGCTCCAAAGGTGACCCGCTCCACGACGGCAGTTGCCCGTCGCCGGAATCGCGACTCGGTCGACGTGGCGGTGGAATCACAATGCCGGCAATAGGGGCCGTGATCGTCAAACGGTCGATTTCGATCTGAGTCTTTTTCTTCAGCTCGACGACTGAATCCAGTATTTCCTGTTGAGTTTCCAGCTGGGCTGCAAGCGAACGATCGGAGAATCCTCGTTTGAGCAGATTTTCCAATTGTGTTTTCGCAACGGCTTCTTCGATCTCAAGATCCTGCATCCGCATTTCCAGATCCGGGTTCTTCAGAATCGCGATCGTATCACCAGCTTTGACGACATCGCCGGGTGCGACGGTCTGGACGATTTGTCCGACGCTGCCCGCATAGACTCGGCCGGCCTCGGTCGGTCGGATTTCGAACGCACAATCGATGTGGTGCGGCAACTTGATCAAACAGACGCCGGCGATGACTGTCGACACCACGGCCAGCGTAACCAACAAATTAAAACGTTTCACTTTTGAAAGTCTCCCAGGAGTTCGACAGAACTTCCATGTTTGAATCACAGGTTGGGCAACCAGTCCCGCAAAACCGATGACCGCAACCATTCGGCCGATCACCTCCAAACCGTACGGTTCAAGGACCTTGATGACAAACCAACAAATGGAGAACACCACGACCCAACGATAAATCACACTCGCGACGGTGAAGGCCGCAAACCAAAACCGGCCGCGAGTCGGCAAGAACGGATCGTCTTGCAGTTCAAGTCCAAGGCAAGTTTTTTGAAACCAACGTTTCAGTACTTCCGTGCTCTTCTGGCGAAGGTTCGGAATCTCCAACATGTCCATCAAAATGTAATAGCCGTCAAACCGCAGCAGCGGGTTACCGTTGACCAACACGGTGCTGACGACGTTCAAGAACATCATGTTCAAACACAGGTCGTTGATCGTCGTCCCCGATTCCGTCAGGAACCAGACGAACGCCGCCAACGACGCCAAAATCATTTCGACGTAGATTCCCCCCGCTCCAATCCAAACGCGTTTCCACTTATTGGGCAACATCCACGAGTCCGACACGTTGCAATACAGGCAAGGCGTAAAGACCAGCAGCATGAACCCGATTTCGTGACACTCGCCACCGAATTTTTTGCAACTTAGCCCGTGCCCAAATTCGTGCAGAACTTTAACGATCGCCATTGTCCCGGCCAAAATCAGCCAACGGTCGGCGGCAAAGAACTGCTGAAAAGTGGGCAGTCGGGCGTAAACCGTTTCGTATTGAGTCGCCAGCATCAACGACGCCGCGGTGAACAATCCGATGAAAAACAGCAACGCGGGAACCGTAAACATCCAACCGAACCACGGCAGAATCATGTTCAAGATTCGCTCGGGATCAAATCCGCGAAACCGCAGGGCGAAGACGTTTGCGATTTTGCCCAGGTTTTCTTTGTTCTTTTTCTTTCGCCCCCGATGACGCAAGGCTTTGCCTTGGCCGGGAGAATTGCTGATCACCAATCCGCTGCGATGCAACATCCCGATGAATTGTTGAAGGTCACCGAAGGTGATCTTCTGGGGTGCGAATCGTTGCTCGAAACCGTCTTTGATTTGTTGCAGACTGACGTGCCCGTCCAGCATGTTCAAGATGAAGTATTCTTCATCGTGAAAACGAAAGTACTGCAACCCGACGGGTTCCTTCAGTACCCAGTACCCGGTTCCCTGGTAGCGGTGTCGACTGGCCGTCAAATCAGGACGTTTGCGCACCGTCAGTGGGCGCGACGAACTGCTGACGAGCGATTCGGCAAGCGTAGCCATTTAAAAGTTACCGTTGGAACCGGCCATCGGTGTGATCCGCATCGTCGCAACCATACCAGGTTTAATCAACCAATCGTCGCCGTAGCGTTGGTTCGGCAAACTGGCCCAGATCCGGTAGCGTTTGGCGATATCGATCTCGGTGCTGACGTATTCGATCGTCCCGTCAAAATCACGTGTGATCGGATTGGCTGGCGTACCGCCAACGGTGACGGTGATTTTTACGGGCGAACCCTTTTGCCATTGCCCGGCATAATCGTAGGCGTTGATGAACCCTTGAACCCGAACGCGATCCATTTGAACGAGTTCGACGATCTGGCTGCCCGGTTGGACCCATTCACCCAACTGCGCGTAACGTTGTTCGACAAAGGCGTCAAACTCAGCACGGATCGTTCGCATCTCGATGTCTGATTGAGCCAGTTCCGTGCCAATTTGTTTGGCCAGGTATTCCGCCATCGCGGTGTTTTCGTTCAGATCGGCCAGTTCGATTCTCAGGATGGCGCGGTCCGCTTCGGCTTGCTTTTTTCGGTACTCAAAAATCGGCGCGGCGCCTTGATCGACAAGGTGCTTGTATGCGGCCGCTTCTTCTCGGGCAATCACTTCACTGGCAACGGCGTCGCGTTTATTGACATCGTTCTGTGCCGTCAGCTTCGCGACCAATTCCTCGGCCTTTTTCAGCCGTAACGCCAGCTCGGCCTGGGTGGCGTCAACGATGGCGATGACATCTCCTTTCTTGATCGACATTCCTTCTTCGACCTTCAGGTCCGTCAATTTGCCTTGAGTCTCCGAAGGAACCTTGGTCTTGTTGATGAATTGGACCCGGCATTCTTCGACCAAGATACCGGCATCCGATTCGGCCGAAGAGACGGGGCGAGCGGTTTGCGCGACGACCGGTGTGACCTGCGTGGCAAGGCCGCACACCGAACCGACGATCGTACCGATGACGATTAAGAATGCGTGTTGTTTAAACATTTGAATATGGTTTAGATGAGTAGAACGGAATCAGAAGAAGAACTTGTAAAGCCATTCAATGATCTCGTGGAAAAAGACAAAACCGCTTGGCTTACGCCCGCAATGAATCTTTGCAATCACCGACGCGCCGGGACTGGGAGTCAATTTCATCAGAGGTTCCTGGTCCGGCATTGCTTCCATTTCAATGATCGCGCCGTGCTCTTCGTGAGACTCCGCACGGTTCGAAATGCTGTCCATCGGCAACGTCGCATCCAGCGGATCCATGGTCGGGTCGGTCGCCAGAATGTAGGTCACCTGAAGCGACTCCGTTTCCTTCGTTTTCTGGACAAACTTGTCCAAGTGACCTTCGCGTTTCTCCGGTAACTCCAGCTTCAACGAATACGGTTTCGTCAGATCGGCAACCTCCATCAAAACTTGCCCCGTCATGATCGGCCGGCTGCGCAGCGTTTCCTCCACGTCCCAGGTGGTGACGACACCGTCGATGGGCGATTTGATAAACAACTGCTCGCGGCGTTTCATTTGAAGCTCAAGCTTCTTTGCCAGCGTGATCAGCTTGATGTCCAATTCCGAAAGTTGCCCGGTCAATGCAATTTTGTCGGCCGGCTCAAGTTGGCCATAAATCTGACTAAAAACCTTTGCCCGTTCGGCCTTGGTGGCGTTGAGTTGACCCTGTAATTCCTCCAGCTGAATGTCAATCTCGGGGTTGCGCAGTTCGACCAACAACTGCCCCTTTTCGACAACACTGTTTCGTTGCACCAAGACCTTGACGACTTCGCCGTCGATCGCGGCAAACACCTGACGCCGTTCTGTTGGTTCCAGGTGGCCCTCGGCGGACAGGTTGAAATCTTTGTCAATAAAAGTCAGCCCCAAGATACCCGCAACGATCAACGCGGTAATGCCCAGGGTTTTCGGTAAAGTCCGGGCACGCAAGATCCAAGTCGCGCGACCCAACGTTCGCCAAACGGGCATCAAGAATAAATTGCTGTGAGCCTGGGAGTTGGCGATGGCACGCGTGCCGTGCTCGTAAACCAGGTCACATCGCTGGCGAAAGATTTGTCTTGGGATGTCGGTTTCGATTTGCTCGACAATGAGCGCGCCGATCACTTCGCCGCGGTGTGCGTCGTCGCGGTCGATCTCGCCGGCCGCTCCGGTTTCTTCCTCGCTGCCCAATTTTCGTTGTGGTTCGCGAAGCGGCAACACCGCGATGTTCCGGCCGTACGATTGGTCGACGTAGTCTTCCAGCGCCTCTTCGATTTGTGGCGGCAAGTCTTCGGTCGAACCGTCGTGAAACAGCGGCTCGCCGGCGGCACAAACACGCGTCGCCAATTTGTTCAACGCGGCGACGATGTTGGATCGATTTTCAATCGTGTCCTGCCCGCTGATGGCCTCCACTTTGCACTTGTAACCTTTCTTGATCGCCACGCTGACTCGATCGCAACCGATCAGTCGACGGCCTTCGTTGGCCACAATGTAAGCGGTCTCTTTCAGATCCAATGACTCGTGCGCGGCTCGTGCAAACGAGTCGGCCTGCTGCCACAATGTTTGCCGATCACCCAGCGTTTGCAGCTTTTGACTTCGCAACCACTCCGCCGCCAAAGAACACATCTGTTCCAGGAAACGCAGGTAACCACGCTGTGTCTCGGGAGCCGTATCGGGACGCTGGAAAACCTCGATCAAACCGTCTTTGTGGCCGTCATGTGCCAGTGCACCCAGAACCAACAAGTATCGTGTCGGGTTGCCTTCGGCGTCGCCATCGGTCGTTCCACTGTAGGGCGGAACCAAAACGGATTGCCCGGCGTTGGCCGCGCGACTGATCAATCGCGAGTGTCGCACCGAATCGTCGGTGTCGCGGGCCAAGATCGATGGCTCGGCGTTGATCTGGTATTGCAGCTTCAACTGCCTGTCATCATCGAGCAACCAAATCGCACCGCCCGCGGCGGCCAATGCCGTGATGATGCGACTTAATAGCTCCGGATAAAACTCCTCGGCCGTCGCTCCACTCTTGGCGAGCGCCGCGATCTCGTTGACCAAGCCGCGAATCTGCGCCTTGGTTTCTTCTACGGTTTGCTGATTAACCGACATGGATCAGAAGGGGGAACTGCGGTGAAACGGGACGAAAAACAGATGGTCAGGCGAAGGTAGTAAATCCATGGGACCGTTTCCACGTTGACCTGGAGGTTGCAGGGCGAATCGACGTCCAAGCAGGCCTGGTGTACCGGTTTTGGCGATTTGACTCGACATCATATACAGTTTGTATATGATTGTCTACTGAAATGAATCAACCTGAAACACCGCCGAACACTGATCCGCCAATCCAGCCTAGGACAAAAGGAGAGGAATCCGCCCTGGGAGCCGAAAAAACGGCCGCAAACGGGGAAAATGCGTCTGGGGAAAGCGTTGATGCCGCTCAAGCCGCCGCGATGCTGGGTGAACTGAAACGCGAGATGAACCGGTTGCAACGCGAAATCCGGCTCGCGATCCAGGCCCAATTGGGGCAAATGTCCGGTCGATCACTCGGCAGCATCGACGCCAATCGCGAGCTGGCGCAATCGATTCAGGAGATGTTGGACGCGCATGGTTTGCGGGTCCGATGCAATCAATGCGGGCATCCGGCGATTCTGAGGGTTTCACCCCGCAACGGCGCGTCTGCGGGTGTGTTTGTCTTTGACCACACCGTTGACGGTCGCCGGACCTTTCATGGCGGACGCATTTCAATGCCGGAGATTCGGCTGGTCGCAAAGCCGGCCCGCAAGCCGCGTGGACAACAAAAAGCGGGCTGAGACGGCTAGAATGGCGTCGGGTGTTCGTACGGATTCTCTGGTTCATACCAGCGGCGAGCTGACCGTTCGGACAGCCGAGCGACAGCCATGCGGCGGTCCGACATCACAACCCGAATGCGTCAGCGAGGGACCAGGTGCGCAGCGCCCGACATCCACTTGCACGCGTGCCAATAAGAAACGATTCATGAACCAAGAAACTGACTCCACCACCATTTCGCTACCGTCATCCGCATCCGCCGCCGAAATGTTGGCTGCCGCGATCGGTCAAATTCGTTTCGCGCGCGACTACACGCTGGAGTTGCTTGAGGCGACACCGCGAGAACATTGGTTTACGATCCCCGCCGGATTGCCGACGAACATCGCTTGGCAAGTCGGGCATTTAACGGTCAGCCAATATGGATTGCTGATGTTTCGCATCCGCGGACGCCAAAGCGAAGACCTGGATCTGATCCCTGGAAAGTTTCGCAAGGCTTATGGTCGCAGCTCAACGCCCAGTGACGACGCAAGCGTTCAGCCCAGCCCCGACGAATTGCTAGAGCGGTTGGGTCGTGTATTCGAATCGGGACTTGGTGTACTGGAAACGGTTTCGCCGGAGGTATTGCTGGAACCGGTTGACATGCCGTACGCGGCATACCCGATTAAATTGGGCGCCATCTTGTTCTGTCCGATGCACGAACAAATACACGCCGGCCAGATCGGCGTCATCAGACGTGCCTTGGGATTGCAGCCGGTTCGATAGGCGGTTGAACCGGACTCACACCCGCGATGAAAGGTGCGAATTGCTTGTAGGTGTGAAATCGAATTGCACGGGCAAAATCGTTGGTGTCCAGGCTTTAGACACCAACGATGTTCGCAGCCGATCTTAAAAGGTCGGAACCCGGCGGAACGTTCCGATTTTGAATCGCAGCTTCGATGGGTCGGCAAATCCGATCGGAACGTTGGTCAACATTTCGTCTAACGAACTGACGAACAAATCGTGATACAGCACCAGGTCTTGGCAAATCACCGCACCGGTAATTGCAACGGGATCTCCGGCAGTCGTTGGAAGGACACTCAATTCACCTTCCGTGTAGACGATCCCACGAAACTCCGTCGGAAACCGGTCGGTCGTCGTCAGGTTTGAATCGAAGTTTCGATAGGGCGTCGCCGGAGGATTGAAATTGACCGCCAGGGTATTTTCGTCCAGAGTCGACTGCAGCGATTCAACAACGACGTGTGAATCGGTGACCAGAATCGCCTCACCGGATCGAGCCGCTTCCCAAGAAACGGCGCCCGAGACGACGACTCGGCTGGCATTGCGAATCGCGATCGTGGCGACAATTCGCGAATCGACGACATTGACTTGCTGGCCCATCGCATCGACCCAGTAGTAACCGTTTTCGTTCGCCAGCCCATACGGATTAGAGTTTGGCGAAACCACCGCCAGTCGAATCGTTCGCACGCCATTATGGATCGGCAGTGAGCCCAATTGGATTTCCGTGCCGACGTTTCGATATCGATCGACGACATCAAAATCGATTGGCTGAAAACTGTCGGTGCCGATGTCACCGCGAACCGTCAACGCAAGGCTGCCGGAGCATTCAAGTTTTGATGTGGTGATGAACCCAACGCTATTGGTCTTGCAGTCATCGAACACCTGGACATTTTTTTCGCTGACCAAAGTCGAGCCGTCTTCACAATGAAGATCGTCGAAAGTTGTCACGCCGTATTGCAACAAATCCAAGGGCGCAAACCCGGATTCCATTTGAACGGCGACCGCCGCCTGGGCGGAACCAAAGCGGGCGTGCGCCACCACATCAACGTCGTCGAATTCATCGTCCGCCAGATCACCGTCTTCGTCGCTTAGGCGGAACCTGGCATCCGCATTGGACGCCCCGACCACGGCTCCGTAGGCTATCCAATCCGAAGCAACGCCATCAATCAATTCATCTCGCCATCCGGGATTGGCAATCAATTGGACCGAAACGCGATGCAGCTCGGTTTCGGCTAGTCGAATCGCCGATTCTCGATCCGTCGCTGCGTTCGTCGTCTTCAGACGCGTAGTATCCAATGAGATCGCTGTGGCAATCGCACCGGCAACAATCAACGACGTGAACAACACGGCAACGTACAGATAACCCGCCCTCGATCCCCGGCGTGGCCGCCGAAAGACGGGCGTCGTCAGCGTCATATTTCTCGTTCGGATCATCTTGGTGCCCTAACAATTATTCTGTGTTCGTCGGTGTGCGTCTGCGTCAGATGACTATGGCTTGTTACGAAGTGGAACCAAGACTTGCAGCTGGCGGTCGTCTGAAAAGCGAACATCGACGCGGCGCATTCGTTCATAGGAGGACGCCGCTGGTTGATCCGTCGGTGTGATGGACACCAACGTGCGAAACGTTTTCTGTTGACCTTGAGGATTGATCACGGTGACGCCAATTAATCTGAATTGCGATGACGCGTCTGATTCGAATCGCAAGCTGGTTCCCGAGATCCCAAGCGAAGCAATTCGAACATTGACCGTCCAGTTTTCGTACCCGAGAATTGTTTCTCCATCGCGAAACGTCGGACTGACGCATGAGAACCCGTGATAGTCATCAATGTCATCCAGCGTGGTGCGATCGGATCCAGATTCACCAGTCTCCGGACCGAACCCCGCATCGCCGAACGGCTCTCGATAGGGCAGAGTCGATATCTCATCCAAAAAGTAGCCGGCCAAAACTTGTGCGCGAACGCCTTCGGCCGCCGTTGCACGATGGTTCAGCATATTCGCCGATGCGGTCAAAGAGACAAGCAGAATGGTTGCGACAAGCGTCAGGGAGACGACGACTTCTAACATAGACAGCCCCGCGCGGCAAAACGATCGGGCAGATCGTTTTCGATTGTTATTCATATGTCCCTCCGATCTCCGTACCAATCGTGACCCAGTGGGCCGATTGTTGATGAAGCACATGGGGAATATTTGACAATGTCGGCATCGGTCCGGTTCGAAACGCAACCCCCAAGGAACATTCGCCGCCACTCCATCTCGAACCCACCAGATTAACACAGTCACACATCGAGGCGGCACCCAATGATGATGGAGAATTCGGCGAACCGGAGGCCCCGAACAGTTGCAGGCTGAGACTGTGCACTCCCGTCGCTCCACTGTTTTCCAGCGGTTGTGGAAACGTGTCTTCACTCCCTACCGTTGACGTTCCGGCTGCTGATCCGGTCCATAAAAACGGTGCATCGTTGTTTGCTTTTTCAATCGCGAGAACTGATGCCGCGACGTCGCCTCCGTTTTCGAACACAATCGAGTGCGACAAAGGTGTGGACGAATCCATGATTCGGTAATAAACGATCAACACAATGTTGGTGTTGAAACGAAACGTTTGAAAATGCCAGCCCGATGTTACGGGAAACGCATAGAACGTGTTTCGATAGACGGCGACCAACATCAACAAGTCGCCGGATCGTGCACCTTCGGGAAGGTCGATCGTCATCGACGACGCGGGACTGCCGCCCGTCACCGCGGTCGCAACACTTCGAACACGCGGGCGAGTCTCCTGGGCAAACGATGTCGGAGCGGAGTAACCGTCGACCGCATGACTGATTACAGGCGTGGACACGTCAAGCTGAATGGCGTCGGCGCCGTCGGCCTGTCGAGTCAGCCCGTCATAGTAGGCTTCATAGGTCAACGTTTGCTCGCCGCCGGACAGATCGGGACGCCGGACGTTGAAACTGTAACTGTTATCGAAACTGATCGCAGTGGCATAACGAAGGTCATGATTCAAACGATCAAAAATCGTCTGATCACGACTCTGACGGCCGTCTTCATCCGTCGGCTGGACCAATGAAGTCGAGATGGCGACCGACGATGCGAGCGCCAATAACAACACGGTCGACGCGGCCATCGCACCGATCAATTCGATCATCGTGTATCCGACTCGGGCACCCGGGTTGCGAGACATCTTACACCCCACCCGCGTCGATCGAGCCGTTGCCGGAATCCGATGGATTGCTTACCGGCGTTGCTGCCGTCTCGGTGATTGACACGACCCCTTGATTGCTGTCGACAAGAATCTGGAACACGATGTCGCGAGATCCGACCGAAATCACGCCAACACCGAGCGGGTTTCCCGCGACCGATGCGCCGCCTTCCAGATCAAACGTTAATGTCGATGCCGAATCAAACGATGCGGACAGTTCCAACGCGACATCAAAATCCTCTTTGATCGAAAGCGAGATCCGTTTACCTGGCTGGTCGGGAAAATCCACGTCTGGGCTCGTAAACCGGTCCGTCGCCCCATCAACCGACAATTGAGTTGACCTGCCTTCGTTGATGGCAACGCTGCGAACATAGTTGACGTAATCCGCCAACCGGATTGCCGCGTTGCGTGCGTTGCGTGTGCGCACCGACCGCGCAAAGTGGGGCGTGCCGACCGCAGCCAGAACGCCGATGATCAACACGACCACGGTGACTTCGAGAAATGTCAGACCACGTCGTGAGTGATGCATGAATTCGATGGGCGAAGCTGATGGAAAGGCAGACGTCGATTGTCAGCCCCGCCATCCGAATAAAACCCAACGGATCACGGGGCCACAACCAACCTTACGTCAGCGACTCTGCTACGAATCCCAATGTTGGATCACAACCGGGATTAGATTGTGAAGCTTCGTGACCAAATAATCCTTGTACACGCGACGACCGTTATAACCGCCGCGCTACGTGCTGACCCGACTGCCGTCCCACCATGCGTCGCTGCGATTCCACACCTCTTCCGGAATCTGTTCCGACGGCGGTTCTTCGTCGAACCATTCATCATTGATCGCGCGGTGGGCTGCGTTCAATGTTTCGGTAACGCGAGTCTCGGTTCTGGTTCGCCCCTCCGCCGGCTCTCGCTGGAACCACGCCCATCCGATCGCCGGTGCGGGACGAATCGGTTCTTCGTCGACATCCTCGTAGGGTTCGTCGATGTATTCGGGTTCCACGTATTCGGGCTCGCGGTAGACCGGCTGGCGCTTGACATAGATTGTTTCGACCACGCGTTCGGTTTTCGGCTTCGGTCGATCTTTTTCAACGATAATGACCTTCGCCGGTCGCAACGGAACTGGCTTTGGAGAGGGTTGTTCAGCGACGACCTTCGGAGCGGGGTCTGGTTCATGTACCCTCTGCGGTTCTTCCGCGACGGGATGATCCTGGTCGACGCCTTCGTATTCGGGCTCTTCGTAAACCTGTTCCTCTTCGTATTCTTCCTCTTCTTCGTATTCGACTTCCTCGTCCGGCATTAGGATCGATGCACGTCCGGGCGTTCCCTGTGCCGGCAGCTGTCGGACTTCAACTCCGATCGAATGGAAGATTTCGACGATATGATCGTGGCACGTGAACATCATGACCTGGTGGCCAAGCTCGGCGAACGTGCGTAACGTTTCGGCGGCATGCAGCGCCCGGTCTCCGTCGAAGTTGACCAAAACGTCGTCCAAGATCAACGGCAACATCACCCCGCGTCGGGCATAGGCGGCCGCAAGTGACAACCGCAGCGCGATGAACACCGCTTCGCGAGTTCCTCGACTGAGTACCTCAAGCGGGATCGGTTTTCCGCTACCGCTGTCAATCTTTAGCTGATTGGTTCCCAGCGGAGTCCAAATTCGAGTGTATTTGCCGTCGGTCAATTGCGCCAGAAACGACGATGCTTCACGCAAGGTTTCCGGCTGACGTTCTCGTTCGAATTTGCCACAAACCTCTTCAACCAAACAGCTGGCCGTCGCCAGAGTTTGCCATCGCTGGGCGACCGTTTCGATCTTACGACTGACACAACCCAACTCCAGCTGAGCAACCATCAATCGGTTGTCCTCGGCCAAGTGTTTCATGTCCGCCGCGGATTCGCCGATTTGCGTTCGCAGTGTCGCAATGCGTTGCTGGGTTTCCGTTGTTCGTGACGTCAACATTTCCCAACGGCGTTCCATTTCGGGTTGCGTCGCTTCCTGCAATTCCGCGGCCACCGCGTCGTACGACAGGTTTCCGGTGATCATCGATCGAATCTGTTTGTCGATCGCGGCGTGTTGCTGGCGTAGTTCGACCAAACTCGTTTTGCTGTCGACCATTTGATAAAACTGTTCGGGCGTCGCGACACCGCACTTGGCCCACAATGCACGTCGCTGTTGTTCGCCGCGTTCGATGGCTCGGGCGAGTGCCGCGTGCTGGCGTTTCAGCTGCGCATCTTGTTCTTTCAGATCGCGTCGACGCTTGATCCAGTGTTGTTGGCGGGCAACTTCCTCCTGAAGATGATTCAACTGCTCCAAGGCGCCGATCCGACTGGCGCGACGTGCCGTGGACACCACCGGGACGGCTGCCGGTGTGGAAGTTGAAGCCCCAGTCGAAGAAGACGTCGAAGAAGACAATGAAGACGACGGCGATGGCTTGTCGACATTAACCGCCTGCTGCGTCTCTTGGTCGTTGATTTCCAACGATTCCAGATACAACAACTCGATCCGCTTGGCCAGCCCCTGACGTTCGCGATCCCTTTCATCCTTCTCTGATTGCAATTCTTCCAATCGACGAAGACCGGATTGCAGCGTCTCGTAGCCTTCGCTCAGTTTCCGTACACTTCGCGGCGACATCGACTCGGCGAGCCCCAATTTACGCAGCGTCGCAGACCATTCACGACGTGCCGTCTTCAAATTCTCCGCGGCCTTGACCGCCTTGGCCCGCGAGGATTCATACGACTGTTTGGCCGCGGCATGCGAATGATAGGAAGGCATACTGGCCTCCAGGTCGGCCAGCAACAATTCGGCTTGACGAACCCGAAATTCGATCGGTTGGCTGCTGCCGGGAAGCTCGGATTCAACCTCGTTTTCTTCGGCTTCCAACTCACGAATTTGCTTTCGCAGTGTATCGATTTGGCGATCACAGTCGTCTCGGTCGGCCGACGTCGAACGTTGGTTGCTCTGTTTGCTAAAGAAGTACAACAGAACTGACATCACGCCGAACAACAACCACAAAGCGCCGGCGGTCGGTGTCGGTTCGCCGGCAAGGAACCAATTGATTCCCAGAAAGTGCGAGAAGGCAACAACCAGACAGCATCCGCCGACGACAAATGGCAATCCCATCAGCAACAGACTATCAATCGGCAACACTTCAGCGGTCGATAGATCGGCCGATTCGTTTTCAAGCGATCGATAATGTCGTTTCAACTTTTCCAGATGTTCGCCCAATTGCATCACGCGACGCAGTGAAGCCAGGTTTTCATTCTCTTGGCGAATTGCCTGTTGAAGGTCTGTCGAGCGAGTCCGTTGCAACACCTCACCAAGCTCTTCATCGAAATGCTCCATCCGCTTTTTGTGTTCGACGCCTTCGGATCGAAACTGTTTCAGCAGAAAGAGTTGCTCTTTGACGCGTTTGGCCGGTCCGGCAAGTGCGGCCAAAGTCTGTCGGGACAAATCGGGCATTTGTGTTGAATCGCCATCGACCAACGACGCACGATCGTCGTCACTCAAGCCTAACTTTTCGGCGTCCGCCATCAACTGGCTTTTGGCTTTTAGAATCTGTGCGTCGACTTTGACGATCTGGTCCTCCAACGCTTCGACCCACGTCGCCTGTTCGGTCGCCGCTTCGATCCGACCCTGCAAGTCCAACATCCGCGCGCTGACGGGCAATTGCGCCGCCTTCTCTCGCAACGCGCGACGTTTGTCCTTCACTTCCTCTAACTTGTCACGGCGGTCTTGGAGCATGGCCTCGATTTGCACCAATTGACCCGGTGCCTCGTCGGGCAGGTGGGTCTCCGCCTCGATCGTCGCAATCTGTTTTCCGATCCGTGACCGTTCGGCCCACTGGTCAAAGACGCTGATGGCGGCTTCGACGTGGCGAGTCTCGCGTTCCCAAACGACGATGCGACCGCCGAGTTCGTCAATTTCCTGTTGCTGAGTTTGACGCAAACTTGCCAGTTCGCTCCAGCGTCGACTTTGACCGGTCAGTTTTTGAACTTCGTCGCGCAGCGCTTCGCGACGGCGAATCAATGCGTCCAATTTGTCACTGTCCGCCTTGGCGGCAACGGCCGACTGTCCGATCAACGATTTGCGTCCGTCGCGCAAGGAACGTATCACGTCAACAAGCGAAACACGATCCAGTCCGCTGGAGAGCTTGTACAACTCGTCGGCCGCGGCCGTATCATCAAGCGTATTGAGCTCTTGCAATTCGCGCATGCCGATCGCGAACACGTTGGTAAATATCGGTTCGTCGATTTGGCCCAACAACATGCTTAAACGATGCTGGCCTTGTGCCAATCCGTCTTGACCCGTCACCGCCAACTGGCCAATGACGTTGTCGTCCGTCATTTTGGCGTGACGTCGAATCTGGTATCCGCCGCCCGGACCAGTGACGCGAATCGCTCCCCCAGGGGTCCCGCCATAGATCGGCGGCAGGTATTTCTCGCGGCGTTCGGCAGTGTATCCATACAACATTGAACGCAAAAACTGCATCACGGTCGTCTTGCCGGCCTCGTTGGGACCGTAAAACAACGTCATTCCGTCGGGCAGCGAATCAACACTCAACCCCGTCCAGACGCCAAACCCGTCGATATTTAGATCTTTTACTTTCATGATTTGGTTACCCAATTTGGCTTTCCGCCGCGGAGTAATTCAACGCCCAACAACGTCGCTTGATCCAGTGTTTCCATTCGACGTGATTGCGGCACCTCGGCCAACAATGCCGTTGTGCCGGCGGGCAGACCGGGATGCTCCTCCGTCATCGGCAACAGATTCACCGACTTGCCGTCTGCCTTGCGATGGTCCGCCGTGATTCGCAAGTAATCTCCAAGAATCGTGTCTTCATCGTGCCACGATTTCGGATACTTTTGTGGTGGCCGAATTCTAAGTGACGTCGACCACGCCGCCGGTGATCCGTGCCCATACTCATGGCGCACCCAGTCAAGCAATGCTTCTCCGTCACCGATCTCACTTAATGACTCACCACTATCGGCGGTGATGTCCCAGCCGACGATCAAGTGTCGTCCGCCGGCTTCGTGTTGAAGTCGCACGATCCGTTCGCCCAGCAAGTTTTGAATGCTGCCCACCGATGCGATGTCCGCCGCACTTAGCCGGACGGTGCAGTATCGAAATTGGTCGACCGGCACTTCACTGACACGAATGTTCTTCTCCGCATCAACGTCGATGACACAATAGCCATGGGATCCTGTTTCGCTCAAGTCACGGCCTTGCGGTGAACCACTATAGACCGCCGTGACTTCGCCGTCAGATTCCATCTCCAATCGATTGTGCTTGCCACCCAAACACCAGAAATCGAACCTGGCTTCGGCAAGTGTCTCGATCGTCGCATCGCCGTGACCAACGCCAATCGTAAACTCGTCGCTTGCCCCGCATTCAAATCCCGGAACGTGTAACGAAGATCGACCATCGCTGCCACGACCCACAATCCGGCAAATCGTCCGCCCGCCGCGAACGACATTGACTTCTGTCGGACGGTCTTTCGAAAACAACGTCACGTTGGGAGGCATGACAATCGCCTCAGGCCACTTCTGCGGGTCATCCGCGCGACCCGCCGCCCAATAGACCGGTGTCTTTGCCTTGTGAAGTTTTTCAAACTGGTCCAACAACAAATTCATGCCGTATGGACCCGCCGATTGCGGATTTAACAAGTCGCCGGATAACAAAACAAAGTCAATGTTATTCGACAAAGCCGCATCAAAGACCGCCTTGACCGCCGTGTGCGGTGCCGTTGCCATTTGATCGCGCAGCGGTGGAGGCAGTTCATCCAAGTCACCGAGTGGAGTTTCTAAATGAAAATCACTCGCGTGGATGAATCGAAAAGATTCGCCCGGCATCGGTTCCCTCCGTTAACGCGTTCTGCGTGCTCGCTTTGTTTCGCGACCTAAGCGTCAGACTCTCATAGCCTTGATCTCTGCTCCGGTCGCAACATCCCTGTCGCGGCAAAAAGCGAACAACGTATTCGCTCCTGAAGCGGGCTGATCCGTGAAACAAACCGACCGCTCCGGCCGCGCAGCTCTGCGAGTTTAGCGAAAAACCATAAAAATCACCAAGCCAGTTTTCCCTTCAATCCCCACACTTCGTGAAACAGATTCAAAAACGATGTTGCTAGCATATTCAGATTGGCGTCGCGACCACTGAAATCGGCGTCTGCGAAGCAACTGTCCCGTAATAAGTCACCTTCACAATGAAGTTCCACACCACGATTCTTGCCGTCTTCTGGTCGATCGTCTTCTGGGTGATCACCTCCTGTGCTGCTGCCCAGGACCGCGTTCCGCGAATCATCACCTGTGGATGGAACGCCCCCACCATGGGCCAGTTTGCTCGCGACATCGGAGTAATGCCCGGCGCATTGCCTTTGACCGGAGCCGTTTTGACCCTGCATGCTGATTCCGGCAATCCCGATCCCTTGGCGAGCGCGCACAGCGCGGATGACTGGCGCGAATTAGACGTCACCCGCTCCATCGAGGCTTTTGCGTCGGCACCCAAGGACTCGATGCCCGACAACTATTTATTATTGAAAGCGAATCCGGGAAGCGTGGACTGGATCGATGACGATGACGGTTGGAAGACGATCGTGGATCATTATCGAGTGGCCGCAAAGCTGGCACGCAGCGCCGGGCTGCGCGGGTTGTTACTGGACTTCGAACCTTACACGCAACCCTTCCGTCAATTCGAATACTCGCGACAGTCGGGCGCGAAACAACATTCCTTCATCGAATACCGTGACGCGGCACGGCGACGGGGACGTGAGGTCATGTCGGCGATCGCGAGTGAATTTCCCGACGCCGAGATCGGTACGTTTTTCTTGCTCAGTTATCTGACCGACGATCATCATTACCGCGGCCCGTCGCCGGTCAATCGCAATGATGCTCTTTGGTGCCTGGCGGGGCATTCGTATGGATTGCTGCCCGCGTTCGTCGACGGTTGGTTGGACAATATCCCACCCCAAATGACCATCATCGATGGTTGCGAGAACGCGTATTGGTTTCATTCTGAATCACAATTCCAGCGTTGTGCCGAGGCGGTTCGCGAACGTGGCATCCATCTTGTATCCGAAGCAAATCGCAGCAAGTATGAAAACCAAGTTCGTGTCGCTTTTCCGGTTTATCTGGATGCCATCCATCCGACGTTAGCCGGCAAGTACACGATCCAGCCGCAGCGCATCGATCGTTTGGAACTGATGCGTGACAATTTGTCTGCCGCGATTGCAGCGGGTGACGGTCTGGTCTGGCTGTATGGCGAACACGGCCGCTGGTGGCCGGAGGCGGGCGACGAAGCTCTGTGGGCGGGAAAAGACAATTATCCGACCTGGGAGACAAATTTGCCGGGCATTTCCGCGTTGATCAAAGAGGTTGTTGATCAATCACGTCACCGTCCGCCAATCTCAAAGCCGGCGTCAGGATCGTCGACTGCCGCAACGACCGACTCGACGCGAACTGACTTGGCTGATGAACCGGTCGATCAAGAGGGCAAGGACGAAATCGGTGCGACCGTATTGGACGTTCAGCCCGAATGGACATCCAGACGCGAAGGTGAAACCGGCGACGTCCAGATCGTTGATGGCCAAGTCACGATCTCCGGCGCGGGCGACGGGTCCGGACTGGCGACGATCGAAACGGAGCCCAACCGCCGATACATGGTGCAAGTCCAAGTCGTCCAACAAGGCCGCGGAATGACAAGACTGGCGTTGCGTTGGCGAACACCGGACGGCAAGTGGGAATCCACGATGCAACACGACGTCGTTGCCTACCCGCCCGACGGCGATCCGTTGCAGCCACGCACGATCACGGCAATTGTTCAATCACCGCCCCAGCCACATCGGTTGGTCGTCATCTGTAACGCGTCGAAGCAACTTAGCCAAGACGACGCCGCGTTGTTCGGAAATCTGATGATCGGCCTTGTTGATGAATGAACGGAAGAGACGGTTTTCGGGTTGTTGATCATTCTGCGATCAACAACCCTGCTTTGCATCCCAACCTCAAACGCTCAACAAGTCATTTTGTCGGGAGGTAGCGTCGCCTTCAAAAATCTCGATGCCGCGTCGCGGCAAATCGTTTTCTTCGATGCCACAGTGTGAACAGATCGGCTGGTCCACCCGCGTCGATTTTCCACAAGCCGCACAGGTTTGACGGTTGATTCGCGGATAAACACTCAAAATCGCGAGTGCCCCTACCGGTCCGAACACCGCACCGGCCAGAGTCCACCAGCATGTGTGATGCTTTGACAGTCCACGGCGTTTCGAAACAGCGATCGCAACCGCGATTCCAAGCAATGCGGTCACGATGCCCCAAAACACTTCCGATGGTTCGGTGCGGATGGTTTCCCAAATGTTGTCGATCAGATCGGGACGCTCCGAAAAGGCCCAATCAACCGCGGCGGCAATCCCGAACAATCCCACGGGCACAATCGCGGCCACGGCATAAGAAGACTCATCACTGCGTCTCAAACCCAGGCTTTCGCGATACACCGTTTCACTGACCGGTTCGCCGTCGACACCAAGTTCAATTCGCACCACATCAACCGGTTGAAAACTTTGGGTATGCGGGTAACCGATGCAAACGAAATGTCCATTCCCGCGCGGTGATTCCGACAGATAGAACGAATCAAACTGACGAATCTGCTCCGGGATCTTAATTCGCTGGATCGAAATCGAATCTGGAGTGATCGCAACGTTGTTTTCTGCGACGTCGTCGGAGTCCACTGTCTGATCCGAAGCCGTTTCCAACGGTTTCAGTGAAACCAAGATAACGTCATCGTCGACGCGAATTGCATGTTTCAGCGAATGGTTTTCGTGATCAATCAACGTCGCAATCCGTCCGACGTCTGCCCCGACGGGGAACTCGATCAATTTAATCACTGATTCGACGCCTTGCCCGGACAGAAAAAGTCCGTTTGAACAGGCAATCAACGGCTGAGACGAATTCTGGAATTGATACGAAGCCGGGACGCTGTAGCTGCCAATCGACCGAATGAAGTTTGCTTGGTAAATAAACCGTCCCATCGGTTCCGATTCTGGTGCGACGCGACGAACCAAACCTGGACCGAAGCCCTGGTCACGATAGACCAGTATTGCGCCGGCGACGTTATCAAAAACCGATTCATACTGTTGGCCCGACTCACCGGCGGCGGTAAAGCTGGGAAGCCGAATCATTGATTGCCGGTCACCGGAAAACTTTTGATTGGACAAGCTAAAGGACTGGTCGTTATTCAAATCTTTGTGAAACGCAAGCTGATCGCGAACCGATCGGCCCTCCGCAAGCGGTGCCGTTTTGAGTTTCGTCGCTGTGACTCCGATGGTTTGTTCAACTAACCAAGGCTGGTCGCCCGGTCCTACGGTGATGTCGTAACGTTTTCCATGAAAGGTGCCGTCGACAAGAAGGCCGACGCAGAACGTAAAAACCATTAGCAATGCAAAAGCGTTTGCCAACCACAGCATCACGCGTTGCGGAGCATCTTTGACACGATTGAAAACAAACATTTGCTTGGCAATCATTGTCCCCAAGGCCAACGGGGCCAATGCCAACGCAGCATAGGTCAGCACGTTGTCGGTTTCGCCGAGTGCAATCACCATCCCCGCGATCAACGCCCCACAGACAAACAGAATCAAGAGCCGGCTGCCGATGAATTTCGCGTCACTGTGTACAACAGCAACGGTCGCCGGCCAGAACGCGAACCCCGCCAGCGCACCAAACAATCCCGGCAGAACCATCGACGGTTGCGCCGCGATGGTCTGCTGGTGGTCGATCAAGAAAAACGTCATCAGGTACAGAAACGGAGGGGCGATCGCGACGAGAAACATCGTCACGCCGGCGAGGTATTTCCCCCAAAAAATCATCGATGGGCGAACCGAACGATGCAGCAGCAGCGCCCTGGCAGCGGGTTGATTGTCACCGCGGCACTGCATGATCCCTAGCAGTATCGCAAAAACACTTCCGATCAGTGTCGAATACGCCGGCCATTGGCCGGTCGTGTCGAAGAT